>WFMC01000182.1 GCA_009177205.1 Bacteroidales bacterium | reverse complement strand
GCGCCATCATTGGGTGGTAAAAATCCGATCGTAGGAGAGAATAAAAATGAGGTTATNCANCTGTTAAAGCGATTGGACTTTATCGGTGTCAGAGAAGAATCCGGTGCGGAATTAATCAGACAACAAGGAATAGATGCAACGCAGGTAGTAGATCCTACACTTCTTCTGACTTCCGAGCAATATGATGAATTGTTGGATAAATTGCAGGAGGAAAAATCGGAAGGATATGCCTTTGTATATCTGTTGGGTAATACTATGGATTGCAAAGTAAAGGATATCTTCTCGTTCATCACGAAAAAGGGGTTGGAATATAAATATGTCGCGAGTCAAAGCCGGGTGGATGAATTTTTAAAAACTGTAGCGACAATTCCCGAATGGATAAAGAGCATCAAAAATAGCCGGCTGGTGATTACAAATTCATTTCATTGCATGGTGTTTGCCATGACATATAGAAAACCGTTTATTTATCTCCCTTTATCCGCAGAATTTGCAAGAATGAATGGTAGAATTTATGATATCTTGAAGCCTTGCAAATTGGAAGGCCAGATATATAAAGGGGATTTTGAATCAATCTCTTTAAATCCGGATTATTCAGCTTTTGAAGAGTATATAAATTTCAATCGCAACAAATCTGCAGAAGTTTTCAAAAAGTATTTGAATTAAGTTATAGGATGCGTTCATTACACATAATAATGCCGATGGCAGGGGAAGGTAGCCGATTCCGCGATGCCGGATGGACGACCCCAAAGCCGTTGATAGAACATAAAGGGAAACCTCTGTTTGTCCGTGCAATCGAGAGCGTGAAATTACCTGACATTCCCATGAAATATTCCTTCATAGTGCGCCAGGAGCATATTGATGATTATAGGATTGACAGTTCAATAAAGGAAATACTTCCGGAAGCCAAGATATATGCTGTTACCAAAACGACTCGCGGAGCCGTAGAGACATGTCTGAAAGCAGAAGAGGGAATCACCGATGATGATGCGGTGGTTGTAATGGACTGCGACCTTGAATTCCGCAGTGAGGGATATAAGAGGATAATAGAGGAATGCCTGAACGATAACCAAGCCAAGGGAGGCGCGTTGGTGTCGTTTACTTCCAATCTTCCCAAATATAGTTATGCGGAATTGGATGATGAAGGAAACGTAATCCGCACAGCTGAGAAAGAGGTAATATCAAATCATGCACTGTGTGGTGCATACTTCTTCGCCTCGGGCAAAGAATTTAAGGAAGTAGCTCATCAATTGTTGAACGAACCTGTTATGACAAAGCCGGAATATTATGTTTCTTTGCTCTATAATTATCTTCTTCAAAGAGGGGATAAGGTCAGGCTTGCCGAAATGGAAGAATATTATTCCTACGGCACCCCTGAAGAACTTTTAATTCTTAATTCTTAATTTTAAAAGTTGTGTTGTTGATCAGTGATTTTGACGGAACATTGGTTGATACATTTCAAGCGAACTTTCTTGCATACAAAGAGGCGTTTGCAAAGGAAGGCTTGTTCCTCACC
>WFMC01000166.1 GCA_009177205.1 Bacteroidales bacterium | reverse complement strand
ATTTTTGTCAATGACTCCGCAATATTCGTCTTTTATAACGCAGAACTAATAATTCTCACTATACTTGNGATTGATNTCCGCTTTTTCANGTTTATNGTATTTTAACGGTATTACAATCTCNCCCCTTTTATTAATANANCCCCATCGACTATTTTGACATACAGACATTAAATATTCATCAGGCCAANANCAACTTTCATCCTTTTTCTCCTTTCCATAGTAAATATCATCGTATCTTAAAGGTATTTTCAAATTGCCATCCTTATCTACAAAACCATACTTGCCATGATATTTGACAATTACCCAGGCTGAATCTGACCANCTCGGNNATTTNCCAATATATTCATAAGGCTGGTTATTTGGTTTTGATAAAATAACTTCTCGAAATCCAGAATCAATATCATTTGTAGCAAGCCAAATGCCAGCCTCCTCTTTTATAGGAGAGTCTTTATCTGTTCCAGTTCCATCATTAAACATAATAGTCCATGATGGCTGATCTCCGGAATTCCACCAACGACGAGTTGATAAATATCCTCCACCAAATTTTGAAAGGGCATCTTGTATCTTAGTTTTATTATGTTTAATTATTTGCCACTGCCTTTTTGTAGGCATTTGATTCCCAGTCCTGTCTTGGGCAATTTGCCAATTACTCCAATTTGGAAGAGGTTTCATAGACATCAAGAATTTTTCGGAGCCTGATTCAATTACGAGACCTACTATCTCAACTGAATTCTTTTCACTTTCTTTCAAATTATCCCATTCGCGTAGAGAATAGTAAATTCTTTTCTCACCTAAATCAGTAGCCAACTTAATACTTATTGAGGGTGCTTTTGGTATAACAGAACTTGGAGCTGGATGTGGGTTAGGCTCTGTACGTGTCACCTTACCCTGTCCCATTCCCAATATAGGAATGACAAGGCAAGCTACGATGATTGATATTTTATTCCAAGAAATCATATCACTGTGATGGTATATGTTATAACTTTTTCTATATCGCCACGGAACTCGTGAATAATTTTAATTGCGTATGTTCCTTTCTTTAAGGCTCGAAATGTGCAAGTTTGTACGGCAGAATCTCCTCCACACATTCCCATTGCTACAGATTCAGGATTGTCATATTTTGTTTCTTATGATAATTTGAATGCACCTTTATCATATTCGACATGATAACTTGACCCTACTGATCCATGAACTCTATGAGAATACTCAATCTCACTGCCCAATTTGATAGTTATTTTACTATCTTTATTTTCAAGTTTCACAATATCTCTTGAAACTTTTTCAAGAGCATTTCTTACATTCAATTTATCCATAATATTTTGACTCCGAAGCAGGAAAACACATCCTATTGATACAAATACTATAATCGCAACTGTNATAAGGTTATTTTCATTTTTGTTTGATTANTCTGNCAGGACAGATATAGTCANAAGCATATTTGGCCANCTTGTAGNCTCCATGAGAGAAATATAGNTAATATTGNCCTACCGGGGAATCATTGTATATAGACTCTCTTGTGAAAAGTCGTCCTAAGATACGGAATGAATCTTCTTTATTGCTACCACTAAAAGGAATGAATATTGAATTTCCATTGCGTCCGGTTATTTTGTATCCTCCCACACCTTTCTGCTCAGTCCACTCCCAATTACAGTTGTTTCTAAGTTCTTCAAACTGACCTATCGTTGGAACCAATGCACCTTTAAAATTCCATTCCGTTACTTCTGAGGTGGTGGTGACATCAAGTTTATTCACGAACGTCCCCAAATCTTCCGGTCGCTTGGCGCCCATATTCTGAGATGCCCAAAGAACTGAAAGACCAAGATCCACAAACTTGCAATCATCGATTATTGAATTATCCTTACCCGAATCTACCTTGGACTGATTCTTTTTCTTTGGGTCTGGCATTGACACCACAGTGGCAAATAAAGTATCATCATCTACTTCCTCCGCTGTAGGTTGCGATAAGTCTTCAGCTATAGTTGATTGCAGTAAGTTTTGATTTTTAGGGGTCTCTACCTTGACTTCATATATTTTTGTGGTGGGGACATCAACAAAATGTGATAGGAACGCATCAATACTTGCCGGTCTTTTGTTCTTACGGATCTCCATCGCGTGTTCAACACCCTCCTTCGTGGCATCGGAAATAGTTGATGGTAATTCGGGGAGTCCATCTTCCAATATCTCACTATAATGTGGTGGCTTATCACCGGTCATTAAAGCATATAGAGTTGCACCAAGTGCATATATATCAGTTTGAGGCGTGAAAGTTGCCACACCTCCCGGCTTGTACTGTTCGACTGGCGCATAACCATGAGTGAAGCCCGGAGCCATTGTTGAGGTCTGTTCTCCCTCGCTGTCATACTGCTTTGAAGTACCGAAGTCAATAAGGATTGGCATATCATCGGAAGTACGCACCATTATGTTAGCAGGCTTTATCTCCAGGTGATTCATGCTCTTTGAATGCATATAAGCAATGGCTGAAGACACTTCTCGAATATATTTTATGGCAAGTGTTTCTTCCATAGCACCACCTTTCTTTATTTTATCGCCTAACGATTCACCCTCAATATAATCCATCAGATAATAAGCAGTATTGTTCTCCTCAAATATATCTTGTATGGAAACAATATTAGGATGGTTGAGTTTGGCAATATTTTTAGCTTCTTTCAGAAATTTGACTTTTAACTTTGAAACAAGTTCGGCAGTATTGGCTGTTCCAAGTGTTATTTGGCTTGTAGTCACGTTCCTATCACAAAAGAACCTGGGAAAGAACCCGTTTATAGACACTTTCTTATCAAGAAAAGNNNGAATNGCTAAATATGTAAATGCCAAAGCCTCCTTGACCCAAGACTTTGACTATCTTATATTTGCCATTCTGTAAGGTAGAACCTATTGATAAACAGTTCATGATGATTTAATCAGGTTGTTTACCGACTATTATTTGTTTACAGCCTCTTGTAAAGTCTGTTGATCACTGTTAATTACACCAGCCTGATAGGGTAATGTAACGGTAGTTGCATTGTTATTAGAACTTGTAGCTTGCTGCTGATATTCTCCAGTAGCCGCTTGAGCTGCCTCAGAGTTAGCAAAATCAAGGGCAACTGCTTGGTCTTGCCCTTGATTATTTGTCTCAGTTNGNGAATGCGCTTGGGTANGTTTGCCTCNGTTTTCTCGTTTGGAATTATNTTGTTTCCCGTTNGGTAAGTCAACATTATCCGGAATCTTTTCCACTGAACACGATGGAATATAGTTTGCCCCGACAATACAAAGAGCTACAAAAATTGCCACAAGTATTCCACGGAATATCAATTTAAATACTCCAGATTTAGAATTTGGGAAGATAATCTTTCGAGCAGGAAATTTTTTATCAGCAGAAACTACAGCATTTGTTTGTGATGATTTATTGATATCTGTCCTATCTTTGTCATTATGACTTTCAGACAAATTCTCCTCATTATTAGATTCCAACGGTATTTGAGTTCTCTCTTCTGATGTATTCCCAATGTCATTCTTGGATACGTCTGTAGTGGTTGCCTCTTCAAAAGTTNACACTCCTTCAGTTGAATCATCGTCTTCTACCAAAGCCATGTCATACTGAGGAAGTGCAGTTTCTTCTTCCTCACTTTTCACAACCTCACCCTCAACATTCTCAATATGGATAATCAGTGCAGTATGATTGTCTTTGTTGTGTTTTGTGGCTCCAACGAGAATGTTGACTCTTTCCTCATCGGACTTAACCATATTTGAGAAAATATTCTTTAGGCTTTCGCCATTGGCCATATCCTCCTGTTCCAACATACCGTCAGAACACATATAGAAGTAGTCTCCGGCTTTAATGTCCGTGATATGCTTGGTGTCAGCCTTCGGCTTCCTATCCATATTCGGCTGCATGGCACGGGTAATGACATTCTTCTGCTTTGATGTACGAGCCTCTTCTTTCGTCAGTTCTCCAATTTTGATAAGGTCATTGACTAAGGAATGGTCTTCTGTCTCAAAAAGAATTCGAGTATCATTCCCAGTTTCACCGGGACGGATATGATAGACGCGGCTATCTCCCATATGCGCTATGGTCGCTCCATTATTATGAAGTTTGAGGAATGTCATGGTGGTTCCCATTTTCTTTTCTGCGCCGCTGTCTTTTTTGTCGAGTGCCGAGAACGCAACTGCAATGGCATTCTTCAAATCATCATCAGTAAAGATTCCTTCTTCGTCATGTCCATCTTTGAGGATAGAGTTACCCATGGTCTCGCAAACTGTGGCACTTGCAACCTCTCCGGCATCATGACCACCCATACCGTCACAAAGTATGAATGTTCTGTCTGAATCTCTCAAATCTTTTGGAAGCGGGAATGTGCAATCCTCCTGATGAGGATTGCCTTCGGANTCCTTACGTTGTCCATATTCCCATATACTGTAAACTCTGAGTTTATACTTCATGTCATATCAGTTAAATGTCTGTTTCTTCTCCGTCGGGAATTTCAAATTTTAGCGTAGCATCCGGCAGTTTAATTATATCGCCATGATTAAGGACGATGCAGTCTCCATAGAGAAGTGGATCATTACCTATGAATGTCTTGTTGACTTTCTCTTTATATAGAGACACATAGTGAACAAAACCCTTTAGTGGAAGTTTCTTTATCTCTATGACGATATGTTCACGGCTCATGGAACGCTTGTCGGCGGTATCTATTTGGAAATTAGCCTCAGATTTCTGACCTTTTCGGCCAATCACATTGCGTCCGGGNCTCAGTTGATAAGAGAACCCACTGCCTAATACCGTANTTTTACCTAAAGTATAATTGGGTTGTTTCCCTACTTCAGTTTTTTCCTCACCATAGGTGGTGTGTTCTCCGTCATAGTTTGTATGTTCATCACCACCAGGATATTCTGTGTCCGGATCGTCATTGATTGATGTCTGAGTGACACGTTTGAACTGCGTAAATGGATATTTGTGCTTGCAGATGGGACAAGTCACATTTTTTGTCTCTATACCCAGCTGGTTCTTTACGGAAAGCACCGCTCCGTCAAAGGGGCACTTTATTTGTATTATCTCATCCATAATAATGGTCTGACTAAACTTTTAAACTTATAAACTTCGGTTTTCGATTATGAAAACTGAATATATCACCATTTCATCACAGTCATGTTGTCATTGAAGTTTCCCCACATAACCGGGTGTTGCTTGCCACCGGAAATTTGGCTCACACCGTTGTGGACAAAATCAAACAACTCTTTGGCGGTGATGACTCTGTTTCTGTTGGAATCCGCATTCCCTTTAAGACCTTTCTGAAGATAGGTTGTGAAGAATCCGTTTTTCATATCTCTTCGTTCAATGGAATTTTCATTATTCCTTGAAGACAGGAATAGCAATACATTGGCATTCTTGGCCGCTGTAATTGCACCTTGCGCCGCAGTTTCATCAACACGCATACCGCCGGAACGACAAGCATCGACAAACATCATCTTATTTTTGCTCTTGCTTTCCGACATTGCCTTGCGAACCTCGTCATATCCCAAATTGCCGTCGTATGCACAAAAGCCTCCGGGATAGCCATGTCCGCTGAAAAAGAACACAACTATGTCACCTTCAGAAGCCTGATTGAACACTTTCTTTATTGCTCTGATGATTCTGTCTTTAGTCGCTTTCTCA
Organism: Bacteroidales bacterium; assembly: GCA_009177205.1. Taxonomy (GTDB): domain Bacteria; phylum Bacteroidota; class Bacteroidia; order Bacteroidales; family Muribaculaceae; genus Lepagella. The sequence goes on along the minus strand of WFMC01000166.1, from coordinate 16,142 downwards.
TCCAACAGAATCGAGTAATCGACGGATGTATTTTTGGAATAAAGATCCACAATGGTTTTGGCATCTGCCGTCGTAAGTCTGAGACTGTTGATTTTCTGTGGAAAACCGGAGTAGTCGGCAATTCCGACTGACACCAGATATGTTCGGGCGTTGACACCGCAACATACGGTCAGCAGAATCACCGACATTATTACTTTTAAGATATTACCCTTCATAGATTCCATCGTTGGAGTAATCCGGCGCATCATTATTGGCATATAAGTCGCCGGTTGGATTGGAGAAACCACCGAGGTCATTGACAGTCAAGTTCTGACCTTGGATGTCAACCAACTCGTTTTGGTCAATCTCACCGTTGCCATTTGCATCAGTCGCCATATAGTCGAAAGCGAGGTCGTTATCCACATCGATGAGGATTACATCCTGTCCGTCGATTGTCATGCCACCAATGTTGGCATTGGTTTCATTGTCATGAACGACACCAAGAATCTCAATCTCAGGTTCTGCGGACTCGACTAACACATCATCGGATGCCGGTTGCGTTTGGAGTGACTGCGGGTTTTGGGCGATGTCGTTGTTTTCGTTATGGTTCACTGATACCACTTCGATGTCATTATCGTTTGTTGAGGCTTGTGCAGTAGCGTTTGATGATGTATGCTGTGCGGTTGTTGAGTGCTGGGCAACATTGCTTTGGGAATGGTCAATATGATTCCAACTAAAGTGATCGCTCCAGTCAGCACGTTCTTCGGCTGTCATATTGTTCCACTCGTCCGCAGTATAGGTTCCATATACATTACCATGCCACTCGAAACATCCACCGGGACCGACTTCGGCACGTGCTGCTGCAAAAGCCTCTCCGAAAGACATATCATCGTTGACGGTTGTGGCTACTGCTATGTCATCATCAACCCATTCTGGATTGGAAAGTTCTTCTTTGTGATTGGTGTCTTCTTTTTTACCGCCATTGTTATTGTCATCGTTGGGCGCAGGCTTCATACCCATAAGGAAGGTTGATACACCTCCAATAAGAAGTCCGGAAGCGGCTCCTACCGCAGCACGTTTCCATGTACCGCCTTTGGCTGCTTTTACTTCAACCTCGTCATTATTTGATGAGGTCGTTGTTGTCTCATTACTGGTTTGCTCGGAGGTTGTGTCCTCAAACTGTGTGGCTTCGTCCTCAGGATTCTGATACTGTGTAGCCTCGTCATCGTATTTGTTCATGATTGTATTTGTTTTTAGTTTTTGATTTCTGATACAAAATTAAGATGTATAATCTCAGTGACCAAAGGTCTTAAATCCTATTACATGAAATGGTCGGATTTCTGTATCAAATTAGTTTTTTGTGTTTGACTGCTCCCTTTTCACAGGTTTTGTTGGCTTTGCCGGTTGAGTTGATGCAGGGGCAACACTATCCGGGCGATTAACCAAATTGTTGAATTGGTTAATGAGTTGGGGCGAAGCCACGCTTGGAGATATTTCTTTGATTTCAAGAATCACATCAACCAACTCTGAACGTAGGGCAAGACAGACGGAATCCTGTTTATTGTTCATTTCTTCAAGAGTCTCGGCAGAAACACCGGAAATCTGTTTATTGCGTTTTGCGTCCTGAAGCTTAATCTCTTTTTGAAGCGACTCCTTCTTGCTCTGAAGGGTATTTAAACGGAGAGCCGTTGCTATTGAGTCGTTTTTTTCGGCAGGTTGGTTAGTTACTTGTGGAGACATTCCATGAGCCATTGACAATGACATCGCAACAATGGCAAGTGATAATATAAACTTTTTCATGATTGCTTAGTATTTGTCAAAGTTCTTTACTGCTTTAAAATTCTTCTTGGTAGGCATTTGCTGAACAGTCACCATATAAGGTACGCCTGAAGTTGATTCGGAATATTCACCGGCTGCAGTAGCAAGTGCAGATTCGTATGCCTTCTTTGAAGATGACAGAATTACAATGGAAACTTTTTCATTGGCAATCTGGAGCATGAACTTGCCGTTGTTCCCCATATAAGCTGTCTCAATAGGGGTGGATGGTCTCATCACGACTGTCGTGAGGTTTTTCATTCTTGATGTCTCACGGAAAGATAATGATTTTAGCGTGGAGGGGAAATCAATATAGGCAACTTCAAGGCAGTCAATGAGTGCACCCGGTGTTATCTTTTCAGTGCCTTCCTGAATCTTTACATTTTCAGTGTAGGCTCTCGGACAAGCGTACAAGATTTTGCAATCTTTGCTGTAAAGCATTCCTTCATTGGCAGAGAACTTCTTGTTGTTGGGGTCAACTGTTATTTCCTTCAGATTAGCCAGTTTCTTAATTCCCTGTACTTTCTCTACTTTTGCTGGAATATTTATCTTTACCAGATTATCACTCCAGCGGAACATCGTGAAGTCAATGGATTTCCAGTCGCTTCCTATGGTTACATCGGTTATTGACGGACATTTGAAGAAAACTCCTTGTCCAAGGTTAACCGGATTGCCGGGGAAAACCACATTTGAAAGTGAGTCACAACCCTCGAAAGCAAAATCTCCTATAGACTCCACACCAAAAGGTATTACGATGCCATTTAGTCGTTTTGCGCCGGCAAATGCTTTGGGATTTATGGCTGTCACTTCATATACCACGTTGTCATGTTTCACTTTTGATGGAATCTCAACTCGACCGGAGATATTGTTCTCCTTTTTCTCGGAGATACAGCCATTGTAGGTAACGGCAGCGGTTCTCTTTGATTTATTCGTAATGTCGAAGTATAGGCGCTGACCATCCACTGTGGCGGTAAAGTCATGGGCATTGGCCGAGAAGCCAGCCATCAGTAATACTCCGGCTATTGCTGTCTTAAATTTCATTTCCGTATTCTTATCTATCAGGCCATGTAGGCGTCAACATCGGCATCGTTAACGTAGTCAGGAAGGTCATTTTGGGCGTAAAGCGGAGTGAAACCAGCTGCATCAGCAAGCGGTTGCATGGCTATTCCTTCGCCTTGAACAATCTGCATCTCGCCTTCCTCGATTACACCATTTTGGTTTACATCGCAGATGATTGCATCAGCCTCGCCGTCGAGATTAACGTCAACAACACCAACCTCGTTGCCGTTAACGTTGAGAACAGCGACGTCCATCTGGCTTCCGTCCTCGTTGGTCACGCGGTCATATCCTATGACTTCGATCTCATCGCCACCCGGCTGTGGCTCTGGCTGCGGAGCGGGTTCCGGCTTCTGAGGCTCTGGCTTCGGTGCCGGTTCGGGAGTGGGTTCAGGGGTTGGAGTAGGTTTCGGCCCCGGGGTCGGATGCGGTGTGGGTTCGGGAGTGGGTACTTCCTGTGCGGATGCCTGTTCGGGAGAAAGGGCTGCTCCGATTACTACGCCTGCTGTTGCACCAGCTGCGGTGCTTGCTCCGGTTGCAACGTTCTTCTTTACTTCGTTCTTTGTTTCGTTGTTCATAACTTTATGGTTTTAATTGTTTATGTTTTGTTTTCTGATGCAAAGTTAAGCCCCTTATTTCCAGCTGCCAAATTTCTGAAAGCATCCTGTATGAAATGGTAGGATTTCTACATGAAATGATATTTTTCATTATTCCCGATTAAATTATTTAAGCATTCCGTCTTACGAAAGAATGTCAATTAGCCACCGGACGGATGGTTAAACCGCATTCTTTTCCCATCTCTTGTATTTCTTTTTCCTTTTTATCAAATGTCAAGGACATAGCCCATGATTCGATTGAATCATCTGGTTCTGAACTCCAATACCACCCGTCTGTGTTGTCACTTTCTAATGAGTCAGATTCCATTTCCCCAGCTGCCGGGAGAAAAACACTGTTCCCATTAGGTCCGACTACTAAATAGCCATTAACTCCCTTACTCTTCGTCCATTTCCAAGTGCAACACCTCAACAGTTCGTTAAAATCTTTGACAGTTGGAATGTGCCAAGGATGTCCCCATTCAACATCGGCAACATCAAGTTCTCTGCCTGTCAAGCACTTGATGTCGCGATAACGATACCCCTTTATACCTCCAGTTATAGATTTGAAGAGATTTGCAATGTTCTTCTTAGTCGAACAATGTACATAAGTATCATCACTGTATATTTCTTTTGATCTAACTTCTNCCCAAGNAAAATATNCACCGTAGTCTTCTGGCGTTTCTGCCCCTACATTACAAGTTGCCCACTTCTTCCTACTCGGNAATCCTAAATCGACAAATTCGTACCCNTTTATNTCAGATCTCGAATTCAAGTTATCCTNGACTGCATCGCGGTTAGAACAACNATCAATGACGGTATCACTTGAGTAGGCGATTGTGTTATCGTTGAAAACTGCGTTAGTAACATCTTTTATAAAATCGGAGATGGAATCATATCGAGCCTTACGAGTGGAAGACATGGCCTTAGATATAACTCTCTGCATGGGAAACCTGATAATAGCAGGGAAGCTTAAATCTTCCTCAATCAAATCCGATGCTTGTGGCGGAGTTACTCCTGAAAGTAGGAAGTAGAATGTAGCGGCTAGTGAATAAACGTCTGTTTGGGGAGAGAATTTTCTGACACCTCCGTCACGATATTGCTCTATTGGCGCGTATCCATGACTGATACCTACCGGAGTTGTCGATGTTTGATTCCCAGATGAGTCATATTGCTTGGATAGACCAAAGTCAATGAGTATTGGAGTATTGTCTTTCGACCTGACCATGATATTGGTCGGTTTGACATCAAGATGATTCATTCTCTTAGAATGAATATATGTCAAAGCGTTGCCTATTATTTTTATGTATTCGACGGCTTGCTCTTCCTTCAGTGGGCCACCTGCCTTGACAAGTTCGGATAGCGTCCGACCCTCAATATAGTCCATTACATAGTATGCCGTATCATTCTCTTCAAACACATCCGTTATTCTCACNATGTATGGAGAGNCCATCTCTNCAATGTGNNCAGCTTCCTTCAAAAACTTGTTTCGAAATTTTTCAACGGTGTCGTTATTAGCATCTGTAGAGCAGATTACATGACTTGTATCTGCGTCACGATTACAAAGCGTTTGTGGAAAAAATTCCTTTATCGCCATCTTCTTCTTTAATCCCACATGAGATGCGAGATATGTAATGCCGAATCCTCCTTCACCGAGCACACAATCTACGCTATAGGTATTGCGAAGTATTGTCCCGGCTTTTAGTATTATTGAATTGTTCATAACATTAATGTCAGACTTATTTTACAGTGAAGAACGACTACCATATTAACCTTAAGTCAATATTGTCATTAATGGAATTCTATCAAAGTTCCTGAATCCTCGTTCTCAATAGGATTAGGCACAAGTGTACCTCCAAAATCAGGTTCACCCCCGGTTAGCTCAACAAGCAGATTCACAAGTTTATGAAAATCACCTTTGTAGTTCCTGCATTCCGGTGAGTCAATCAATTCAAGCCATTGAATATCTCCCAACGCAACGTTTATCTGTGTTGTTCCTTTGCTTGGCATCAAAGGTTTCTTCCTGTCTACCGTGTATATCTGAGCTTCGTTTATTAATTTCATCGCTTTATTGATAAGCGTTGTGTCGGAACTGTAATATGTATCGACGACTCCACATAGGCCGTCCCACTCTCCTGCATGTCTTACGATTTGATGCTTCGAAATATGTATGTGGAATGCGTGCCCAGTAGATGTGTTGTTTATGCCATCTTTATATATCTCAATCTCTGAGCAATTATCTTTGTTCAGTTTAACCAATGATTTTGTGTCACCGTTTGAAGCATTGGATTGATTGTGATTCCTAACTATCTTGACAATCTCGTTAAGATTAGTATGATTTTGGGCGCAAATGCTCCCTATACCGTACATTATCATTGTCAAAACCAATATCCAAGATAACATCTTTGCCGACAATTTATTCATAAATTTATTCCGGTCACTGCTTAATTACTTGATCTACTTAAGTTTTTTTGCCACGGGTCTAACCGNTAATCCGTCNGTGATATTTACAANNCGGACTTCCAAATCATCTGGATTTGCTATATGATATACCATTCCTTCTTCCTTTATTGGCGGTGGTGTACTACGTTTCCCAATCATATAATATCCAACGTGGCCGTTGTCCTCTATATNNCTTTCGCTATTGCTCATAAAGCCATTTGCAGAAAAGAAAATACTTTTTCCATTCGGACCTGTAAGCAGTAAACCTTTCTTTGAGTTGTTCCATACTGCTGTGCAATATTGCTCCAATTCCTTGAAATCTTCTTCAGACGGTAGCATCCACTCATTTCCCCATAGAACCGAAGCCACATCCTCCTTTGTTCCGCAGATGCCTTTCAAGTAGTGCTCAACAGCGACAATTGTGTCTACTGAAATATATAAAGTATTTTTGGGTTCGGTATCACGCCATTCAAAATACATTGAATTATCGTCAGATGTTTCATTAATATTATCAGTTGCCCATAAAGTTCCACTGGGAAGTCCAAGGTCTACATAGTCATGACCTGAAATATTGCCATCGACATTGTAAGCAACAAGATCATCCTGACGATTGCCTTCATCGTTGTTTTCTGATTTACTATCAAGCCATACTAAGAATCCGACTAAGACTATACAAATAAAGGCATATATAATGAACTTCTTTAAGTTATGTCTAACAATAGTCTTTCTCTCGTCTTTAGTTAAAGACTCCAAATATTTGCGATGAGCGTAAGATTCATCCGTCTCCAAAAATTTTTTGTCTGAAGAATCCTTTTGAGATGACACTTCGTCAGGGCTTTCTTTCTGAGGTTCAAACTGTGTTTCCTCAGCATCATTATGACCGACTCGTATTTGGTTACAAAATGCCTCAACAGAACCTTGCCGTTCAGCCCGTTTGGGAGACATTGCCTTATGAATGGGCGCGATCAATGCCGCAGGAGAATTCTTAGGGAATGACAGCTCCTCATCAATCATTTTGGATGCATGCGGAGGAACAATCCCTGAAACAAGATAATATAGAGTCGCCGCCAAAGAATACAAGTCAGTTTGCGGAGAGAATTCTTTAACACCGCCATCATTATATTGTTCCATTGGCGCATAGCCATGACTTATTCCTATTGGAGTAGTCGATGTCTGCTGTCCATCGCTGTCATATTGTTTTGAAAGACCAAAGTCGACAAGCACCGCTGTGTTGTCAACTGTGCGTATCATTATGTTGGCAGGTTTTACATCCAGATGATTGATGCGTTTTGAGTGAATATATGTGAGAGCCTCACCAATCTGCAAGATATAACCAACAGCTTTGTCTTCTGCTAACGGGCCGTTTCTCTTAACCATATCCGAAAGAGACATCCCTTCGATGTATTCCATAACATAATAGGCGGTGCCATTATCTTCAAACACATCAAACATCCTCACAATATTCAGAGAATTCATCTTAGATATGTGTTCAGCCTCCTTAAGGAACTTCTTGCGCAATTTCTCTACAATTTGAACATTTGAGTCTGTCGTTGCGAAAACCTGACTTGTATTAGCATCTCTGTCGCATAGAGATTTCGGGAAGAACTCCTTGATTGCTACCTTATAATTGTAGCGGACATCTGTGGCAAGATAGGTGATTCCAAAACCACCTTGCCCAAGCACTCGCTCTATTCTATATGTGTTGTTGTGCAGAAACGCACCATTTTTCAAATTCATTTTAGATTAAATCTGCTTGTGTTTCAATAGATAAAGTGATCTATTTTAGATATATTAAAAAGCTGCTACAGCTCTAACTTCCATCATTGTAGTCTCTTTGACCAAAGTATAAAGATATGTTGTATTCGGATTGTAATTATCTGCAAGGCAAACATCCCATGAATTATGTCTGTATCCATCTACCTTATCGCATTCGTTTGCTGTCCAGTAACCATCGCCTCCTCTACATCGGTATTTCTTTAGATTTGCTAAAGCAGCGCCTACATCGAATAATGCCACGGTGTATCCGTTTGATTGATTTCTAACGACTTCTTGTACTTTAACTTTTCCTAAATTCTCTAATATTTCTACCCATTGTCCCACGCTTGGGAGAAACCATCCACTAAAAGATTTTGAAAGTCGTTTTTTATAATTTCGTGCGTATGAAAATGCGTTATTCGATGAAGACTTGATAATTGAACATTGAGAATAAGTTAGCCCATTGCGATCAGATAATAGCCCGTGCATTTCTGGATAATCTTTATTGGGTATTTCTTTTACATCAGATCGCGGCCCCCATGAACATTTGCCTCTCTTTGCATCGTCAAGAGCTACAATATAGCCGTGAGTATATCCTATCTCTGCGTCTTTCTTTGTTGGAGATAACGAATATACTACACNCGCATAANTAATTCCATCTAATTTTTCATGAGAATATCTACCATCGGACGTAACCCAATCTCCTATTTTAATACCGGACAAATCGGATAGTAATCGTGAATTTGACGGATTATTATCTTCGGCAATATTCGTTTGTATGTTAGTCGGTCTTGTTATTTTACCTTGACCAAAAATTGAGAAAGTAACGAAAAATGTAGCAAGTAATAATAAAGTTCTTATTTTTATGCTCATTTAGTCTTTTGTATGAGATTATTTTAATAAGGTATTAAGCTATATCTCCAATTAGGATAAGCCACATCAGTTAAAAAATGTCTTCGCGGTGGCATTTACAGCCGGCTTTATATTTTCGATAGAAATTGTAAATGTCGGTGATCCTTCTGCATAACTGGCAATCTCATATGGAGTATATAAGAAATGTACGCCATCTCCCATAATCCACGGATCATTTGATGGTGGAGGCAGTTGCTCTAATGAATTGCCTTCAATTTGAAGATGCTCCAGTAATTCATCATCTGACGAAACACCGAAATATCTCTTTAAACCTCGTACAGCTTGGTCTCTTAACTTGTAAAAGGTTATGAACGAATTGCTAAATAACTTACCATCAGATTTGCGAAAGGTTTTCCCTGATATGGATCCTATTCCGTGAATGCCGCCACTGTAAAATTCAGAATCGTCTTGGTAAGTTACAACAAAATCATCTTCATATGCTTTAGTCAATTTAGTTTTTGAGTACTCACCGTATCCCTCATCAATTGTTCCAAGTTGACTTGCATAATGATTGAACATGGCATCATGGTTCTTGAGATCTCCCTCATACGTTCCTCCTAACTGTTCATTTATCCATTCAAGAATATTCTGTTCAAGTACGGCGTTTGAACATTTAGGGAAATCTATTTTTAATGAGCTCTTTCCTTCTGACTTTGATAATTGATTAACTGAAAATTTAGGAGTGTTTTCAATGATTTCAGCCATCGCGGAAGTATCCACGATTATAGTATCAATACCAGTTCCCTCTACATCATTACTTTGGGTTCTGTTAGATGTAAAGTATACTCCCAAGCCAGCAATCAAACAGAGAAGGATTGTTCCAATTATGTATGATATAAATTTATTCTTTTTTGCCTTGATATTTTGATCAAGTATTGTTTCATCATTGATTTGTTGCCCACTTAACGTATTTTTGAAATCTGCAATTGTATGAGGACGGTTACTCCGCTGGGGCGACATTATAACTGAAATAGCCTTCCGCATCCTGGGAGATATTGTCGAAGGATAATCAGTTATACCAGTGTGAGCTACATCTACTGCATTGGGAGGAGTGACACCAGACAACATTTTGAAAAGTGTAGCACCCAGAGAGTAGATATCAGACTCCGGAGTAAATTTATTAACACCATCTGAATTGTATTGTTCCAACGGAGAATATCCGTGGCTCAATCCTACAGGTGTTGTTGTTGTTGCTTCTCCAGATTCTAAATCGTATTGCTTTGAAACTCCAAAATCTATCAGTGTAATCTTCTTATCCGGGCGGGATATCATAATATTACCCGGCTTTATATCAAGATGATTAATTTTCCGTGAATGAAGATACTCTAATGCGTCAGCAATTTTATTTATAATACCAATAGAATCAGGTTNCNANAAATNACCCNTAANCTTTATAATANTTGATAATGTTTCCCCTNCAATAANCTCCATTATATAGTATGATGTTTCATTTTCGTTGAACACATCGTATACATGAATAATATTCGGATGATTAAGCTTCTTAATGAGATTTGCCTCTTTAATGAACTTTATCCTAAAACGTTCTATTAATTCCTTCTTTGCCGTGGTATTTACCACCACAGTACGACCATCTGTTGCTCGTTCACATCCATCTTTGAAGAAAAACTCCTTGATTGCGACATTGCGGTTCTCTATTATATCTTGCGCGAGGTATGTGATTCCGAAACCTCCTTGCCCCAAAACGTGGAGAATCTTATAACGGTTATGAAGTATATATCCTGATTCAAGTTGCATGTAGCTAATATTTTTTAGGTGTTTATCTAAATTCGTATCTTATCTGCGCCTCCGTCTCAGATGGAATAAGGTTATTTCTTCCTATTGATTGTTTCATTTTTTTGTTTCGGATTTCGGTTTCTATGGCATTGCAGGTTCCCTTATTCTTTGAAACCGGTCCCATCCCATTCATAGAAATATCAGTAACGTTCCCTTCCTTGTCAAATTTTACACTAACATTTATAGTCCCAGAGTCTTTTGAACGAATGTCACCATAGAATGGAATGTTCCAACAAGAGGAAATTGTAAATACTGTTGCGCGGCCAACATANTCTCGTNCTTCANGACGTATGAAANTAGGATTTNCCTTATATACGGAGTCAGAATAAACAGGACGAACNCCATGCCCATAGTGTTTAGAACCAGAAGCAATCCATGCACTATTATCAGACGAAGTAATGCCGTAGGCGAATCTTCTGTTGTTGCTATTAGTCCCACTTGCAGAGCTAAAATCATCTATATAAGTTCTGTCTCTTTTATTAGGAGTGGAACTCCAATACTCACAAGCATATGTGCCATATGTCCATTGGGATGTCGACATACGAGAAGGTAAAAATATGTTTTTCCCGTTTGGACCTATTATAATAAAGCCACGTACGCCATTCTTTTTAGTATAAACCCATTTGCATTTTTCATCCAGTTCCTTAATCTGTTCATGTGAGGGTAATCTCCAATGTTCACCCCATTTGGCTGTCGCAACATCAAACTCTGGATGGCCACCTATATCCTCACACTCCTTGCCTTGCCACAGACTGTTTTCTTCTGAATAGTTAGGCTTTACTTCTATCTCGCCCCAGGCATACTGTTCTCCCAAGTCTGTAGGAGAATTTGCCCCCACATTGCAAGATGCCCAAAGGGTCCCACTGGGTAATCCAAGGTTCACATATCCATGGCCTTCGACATAATCATCAGGAGTACTTATATTAATGGTCGAAGTGGATTTTTTGGGTTTTATTTGAGTTTGTTGACTTGGTCGTGAAACTTTCCCTTGTCCAAATGCCACTATAGGCAGACTTATGAAAACCAATGTNAGAAAGACATTTATGGCAAAATGTATCATTGCTCGATNTTAGTATTTCTTACCGTTTTTGTCATANCAATCACCTTTNTNAGNTTGCTCATTCTTAAAGGTGCCTTNAAAATAATCTCCGGTCTCTTTAGATGTATATGTACCATTACTATATTGATTATTCTTAAAAGTACCTTCAAATATATCGCCGTCTGACCTTGTATATTTGGCCTTCCCTTCAAACTTCCCCCAATATAATTCTCCATCGTAGATACTACCCTTATATTTCCCATCTGTAATTATAGCAACGCCTATGCCGTGTGGAATAAGCTTGTTGCTGTTAATAACAGAATCAGGCTGAACCGAGCCGGTATATGTGGCTCTGCCAAGTGGAGAGTCCCACTGCATATTAGTTACAGTTTCAGGGATTTTCTCCTTGACGGTATCTAGTGTAGTTTGTTCCGTCAAAACCGATGATGGGTTAGTAGGCTTTTCCCAAGGGCGTTCTTTCCATAAGTATATTCCACCTATGATAGCAAGAGCACAAAGGGTAAATAGCCATTCAGATAATTTCAATCCCCAATATCTCCTTGGTTCAGATGAAATGACCTCACTCTTTGAATTTTGAGGATTGGTTTTAGTCGNAGGCTTCGGCTTNGGCGCTGGNTNAGGTNTAGGAATGANTGGTTTCTCAACAACTGTGACATCCTNAATGTCTTGGTTGGCGAGACCATTTAGGAAAGCCTTGATTGTTTGATAACGTTGTTTCCTCATCGGAGACATCCCTTTTTCCAACGCCGCGCATGTATGGTCAGAGATACCCTCTATCAGAAGTTTTTCGACAGGAAAACCGTCATTCAGTATATATGTAGCCTCAGGTGGCCTTTCTCCAGAAAGCATTTTGAAGAGAGTGGCAGCAAGGGCATATACGTCTAAGGTGGCGGGAAACGAACCATCTTTTTTGTATTCAGTCTGCTCTATAGGAGCATAACCCGGAGTTCCAAGTCCAATGGATGTACTTGACTCCGGTTCCCCGTTATCGGTGAATTGCTTCGACAATCCAAAGTCTATTAGAAAGGACTTGCCGCTGGCAGTTCTCATGATATTCTTGGGCTTTATGTCAAGATGAAGCATTTTGGCGGAATGCATATACGCCAATGCTCCGCCAACTTCATTTATGATTGAGAGTGCCTCCAACTCGTCAAGATGTCCCTGCAGCTTAATGTATTCATCGAGATTCTGACCTTCCAAAAACTTCATCACATAATATGTGGTGTTATTCTCGTCAAAGACATCGAAGACTTCAACGATATTGGGGTGGGATAGTTTTGAAAGATTCTCGGCCTCTTTGCGGAATTTCTTTCGATAGTTTGTAAATACCGAACCTGATGAACCTTCTACTGTGCTACCATCCTCTTTACGAGCGTTAACTTCGCTCATAAAGAACTCCTTTATAGCGACTTTCCCCTCTACCGCCATCTCTCCCAAGTTGCCTTGGGTAGTAAATTTGGCAGTTGCAAGATATGTAATTCCAAAACTACCGCTACCAAGTATCTTCTCTATTCGGTACTTTCCGGAACGAAGGATATGACCTTTCTTAAGACCTTTGGGACTTGCCATAGTTATTTTTCCACGAATTCACTCTTACAGTAAGGACACTGCATAGAATATTGTTTCTTTAAGAGCTTGTAACTTGTATTCCCTAAGAACTTGTTGCAATCAGGATTAGGACAAACATAGTCATCTATGAAGCGTTCTTGTGCAGCCTTTCTTTCCTCATAGCTTGTGTCTTTCTTTCTATAATTTATGAAATACAAACCAAAACTGATTGCAGCTACGGGAACAGTTATGTATAGCGTGTTAACAGCTACTAAAGTTGCAAGTATTGGACTGGCCACACCAGAAAGAGAACCAACCATGATTGGAAGCATTCTCTTCTTACCGGTTTCCTGTTGTTGTTGGGCAATTCGATCCATTTCCCCCTCATATGTCTCCCATACACGCTTTAGATGGGATATGTTATATTTCTTCTTCGGTTGAACCTCACCTTGGCCGGAATTGCCGGAAGTCCCTCCCATAGTAATACTGCTTAACTTCCTCGCAGTTTCAATGACTGTTTGAAGATTTATGTTGAATCGGTCTTTCCCTAATTCAACTGTATTGGCGGGTGTGATTATCTTGGAAACGATTTCCGAACCGTTGACATACGTCACGTTTTGCGACTTCATGTTTGTTAACACCATGTTACCGCTTTGGTCTATAGCGATTTTGGCATGTGCCACACCTTCTGCCACTTTGCATCGGCTGACGCTGCCCGGGACGCTATTAGGAGCACCAATAGCAGCGGTCTTACCACCTACTATTGCCACGAGTAAACGTCCCTGACCCGGCTCTTTGCCGATAAGGATAGTTTTCCCTTTTAAGTTGATCATATTGTTGTTCGTGTTTTATTTTACTTAATTGTTATCTGCCTCTGATTTTATGCTAAGACCGGAGACATACATCTCTCTGAGTTTCTTCAGTGCATCCTTAGACACACTAACCTGATACTCAAAGTTCTCGCCATCGCTGAGTGTCAGTTTCTGACGCAGGATGGCTATTTGATATACAAATGTCAAATTTATAATGTGGCGTTTACCAACTCTCGCAAAGATACCGGCAGCATCCTTTAGACTTTCGTTCAGGATGCTCTGCATTTGCGCCAGATTCATACAGACGGTTGCCTTAATCTTGTTGTNTANGATTATGNTGGTATAATTACCGTCGGNCNCAAAGTAGACAATCNTCGATATATCTACCCTGAAAAACTCATCGCGTGAGTTAAGGTACAAGTATTTAGTTCTATTCATTATTTAAAAAAGATAATTATTAGGCCATCCCTTCCCAATTAGGATACACTTTATAATGGTTTAGGATTTCATCCATAGCTGGAATCAAGGCAAAACATGATTTCAAGACTGCCTTAGTTGTATGATTCCAATAATTCGTCCTTCCACTGACGCACGAAAAAGAAGTTACACCACTGCCACAACGAGGTCTAATGTATAAAAAAGTTACACCTCCGTTTATTCTAAGATCTTTACTTGATTGCAGATAGTCGAATATGTTTTCAATGAAATAACTATATTCAAACTTGCTCAACGTCTTTCTAAATGTTTTTTTTGATGTCTCCGCTGTGATTAAATTTCCATTTATGTCAATATATAGATAAGTGTTGTGATATAAGCCACTTATATCATAGAAACTAAATCTAAAAGAAATAGAACCAATATTATTTTTAAATATCTCTTTATCGAATTCCTTCGGAAGTGGAACATCTCTTAAATGTCTTTCTAATGGCGGTATGATTTTTTCTATTTTAGATTTTATTAATGAAAAGTTTGGCCCTAAATTACCGCCTATACCATACTGGTTTTGATATATGTTGGAAATCGACACTTTATTTAGATTGGAGAAACTTGTAATTTCTAAATAATCGCCATCGAAACAATATGAATTGTCATTCACTATTTCAAGTTGAGGTAACTGTAGTCTATTTAGATTATCAACAAATTTTTCAAAATTACTTTTACCGTATATATATAATGTATGTGGGTCAAGTCGCTCAGGCCTGGATAACCTAACCTCCAAATCATACCCCCCGAATACTAAAGCTGACTTGTAAGAGATTTTGATGCAATCTACACGTTGATCGACAATGAGTTTTTTACTTTGCTCCCTTACCTCATTTTGGACAATTGAACCCACTATTGTGTTATCTTCAACATAAGCGGTTCCTCCAGAGACCTCATTAAATTGTTTTGAATTCTTATCGTAAATGCTATCCGTCTGAATAACAGGGAATAATTCAACAAATTCCTCAACATTTTGAATTCGCTGTTTTTTCATTGGCATCATTGCTAACTCAATGATGTCAATGAGGTCAGTAGGGACACTCAATAAGTCCTTTTTAGGAAAACCTTCATTTAAAATTTCAGAAGCATTTGGCGGTCGTTTACCGGATAACATCTTGAATAAGGTCGCTCCTAGTGCATATACATCAATAGTCGCAGGGAATCCATCAGATAACTCCGGTTTGTAATTTGATTGTTCTATAGGTGCATACCCCGGAGTCCCGGCTCCAACTGTCGTACTAGACTCAGGTTCACCTGTATCACTGAAATGTTTCGTAAGTCCGAAATCTATTATTACTGCATTCCCATTAGAGTCAAGCATAATATTAGATGGTTTTAAGTCTAGATGCAACATTTTGTGTTCATGCATATAAATCAATGCATCACATACCTGAAAGAATATTAAGGAAGTTTTTATAGGAGATAGGACTCCACGTTCTGAAATCAATGTATCTAAACTTCCTCCTTCAAGAAAGTCCATAACGTAATAAGCAGTTTTATTTTCCTCGAACAAATCTATTACATGTACAATGTTAGGATGATTGAGTGAATTAAGCGTTTTGGCTTCTTTAATGAATCTCTTTTTATAATTCTCAAATATGCCGTCTTTACTACTTGTTGTAACTTTGTTGCCATCCCTACCGTTAATATCTTTCATAAAAAATTCTTTAACGGCTACTTTCGTGCATGTTTGAGTCACACCAAATGCTCCTACAATCTGAATGATTGCCAAATAAGTTATTCCGAAGCTCCCTTGCCCAAGCTTTTTCTCTATTTTATATTTACCTCCTTGAAGAGTTGTCACTTTCTTTAATTCCATACTATTACTTCATTTCTGACCATGCACTGATTCTATTCTTCTTTACAAATACTAGAACTATAATCTAAATTATA
>WFMC01000029.1 GCA_009177205.1 Bacteroidales bacterium | reverse complement strand
AACTATTATTAGTTAGTTATTTAGGAAGCAAATTAACGCTTTATTCAATATTTAAACAATTTTAAAGACAACATTACAAATAAAAGAACTATTTACAGTAATTTTGCAGTATGAAAATGTATTTATCACCTATACAGGGACACACAGACGCAGCTTATCGCCATTTCCACGCACAGCATTATAAAAGTCCGGTCATATATACCACCCCGTTTATACGTCTTGAAAAGGGGGAAATCAGAAAGAAAGATTTGAAAGATGCATTCAACCCTTTGAATGAGGGCATCGAAGTTATTCCACAAGTGATTTTCAAAAATGAAGAGGAATTGCTTAAACTCGTGGATATAATGAAAGAGAACGGAGCAACATCTATTGATATCAATATGGGTTGTCCTTTCCCTCTTCAAACGGCACGCGGCAGAGGAGCTGCAACAATTGCCAATTCAGAGTGTGCAGATGCAGTCAAGCGGGTTGTAACGGAAAATCCCGAGATCAACTTCAGCGTGAAGATGCGGCTCGGCATGAAGCAAGAGGAATGGAAGGATTTGATTAATGTTTTAAACGAGGTGAAGTTAGATCATATCTCTGTGCATCCGCGTTTGGCATCAGACCAATATACTCCGGATACTATCAATATGGAGTCCTTCAAAAAAATTTATCAGTGTAGCAAAAACCCGATTGTTTACAATGGAGATATCCATTCCCCGGAGGATGCACGAAAACTCATGTCTCAATTTCCTGAATTAAAGGGTATAATGATAGGTCGCGGAGCCTTAAATCGTCCTTCAATTTTTATGGAGATAGCAGATGGAAAAGACCTTGATGAAAAATTGAGATTGCAGGAAATGAAGAGATTTCATCAATCTTTATTCAGTCATTATAAAGAGACACTTATCGGAGGAGATCATCAGGTTTTGTCGAAGATATTGCCTTTTTGGGAATATGCTGAGTCCGAAATTGGCAGAAAGGCATGGAAAGCGATTAAAAAAGCCTCATCGATGGCAAAATATCAGACTGCATTGATGCTCATTAACAATTAAAAGGGAAAGGAAGAGATTATTTTTAATTTTTTAAGATATTCAGGCCGGTAAATTGCTGTTATAAGCATTGTAATAACCGGAAACAGATGGTCAAAAATAAAGATAAAAAATATATTGAATCTAAGACCGCACGGGTCAGTAATCTTAAGAATGTTGATGTCAAAATTCCCTTGAATGAATTCACTGTGATGACGGGAGTTTCCGGAAGCGGAAAATCTAGTCTTGCTTTTGACACTCTTTACGCCGAGGGTCAACGCAGATATGTGGAGAGTTTGTCAAGTTATGCCCGCCAATTTTTGGGTAGAATGCAGAAGCCTGAGTGTGATTATATTAAAGGACTCCCTCCGGCTATTGCAATCGAGCAGAAAGTAACTACGAGAAATCCTCGGTCTACTGTCGGCACCTCTACAGAAATATATGATTATTTGAGGATGCTGTTTGCACGTGTGGGGCGCACTTACTCTCCAATTTCGGGTAGAGAGGTTAAGAAACACACCATAGAGGATATGGTGAAGCATATTACTTCATTGGATCCTGATACGCGTATAGCAGTTTTGGTATGCATCACCGTGCCTGAAGGAAGATCTTTCAAGCAACAAATGATGATTTTCTTGAAGGAGGGATTCAGCAGAGTTGAGAAGGATGGAGAATTTATTGATATTGAAGAATATATTAATACAATAGATGATGAAACACCTCAAGATAATTCTTTGAAATTACTGATTGACCGTCTTAGTGTATCTGAGGATAAAGATGAGATTTCACGGTTGACTGATTCATTGGAAACCGCAATGTTTGAAGGGAGAAATGAGTGTATCATCAAAATTTGGGGTATCAACGGAATTGAGGAAATTGATTTTTCCAATAGTTTTTCGGCTGACGGGATGGAGTTTCGGGAGCCGTCGGATTTGATGTTTAATTTCAATAATCCGTATGGAGCATGTGAGAAATGTGAGGGTTTCGGAAAGATTTTGGGAATAAGTGAGGATTTGGTGATTCCGGATAAGACATTATCGGTTTATGAGGGTGCCGTGCAGTGTTGGCGCGGTGAGACTATGGGGGCTGCCAAGCGGGAACTTATCAGATTATCTTCAAAAATCGGTTTCCCGATTCATAAGCCCTATAATGAATTGTCGCGCGAAGAATTAGATATTCTTTGGCATGGCAAAGGTTCATGGGATGGTATAGATGGTTTCTTCAGATGGGTTGATGAAAATCAGTATAAGATTCAGTATAGGGTGTTAAAAGCCCGTTATAGAGGGAAAACTGAATGTCCGGTATGTCACGGGTCGCGATTGCGTCCTGACGTGGAATACGTAAAAGTCGGAGGTAAGACAATAACAGAGATTGTCAGGATGTCAATTAGCGATGTTAGAAAATTTTTCAATTCTTTGGAATTGGAAAAGGAGGACTCCATTATAGCCAATCGTCTTTTGACGGAGATTAGAAACAGAATAGGTTTTTTGGAAGAGGTGGGATTGGGATATCTTACACTTGATCGTTTATCTTCTACACTCTCCGGAGGAGAGAGTCAGAGAATAAATCTGGCTACATCATTGGGTTCCTCATTAGTCGGTTCTCTTTATATTCTTGACGAACCTTCAATCGGTCTACATTCCCGTGATACTCACAAATTGATAAATGTTTTGCGTAGTTTGCAAAAGATCGGAAATACTGTTGTTGTAGTTGAGCATGATGAAGATATTATGCTTGAAGCGGATAACATTGTTGATGTCGGCAGAGATGCCGGGAGGAATGGAGGAAATATTGTCTATTCCGGAAATTTGAAGGAAGCATTGGATAAGAATATTTCTAATGATTCCTATACTTTGGATTATCTTAGCGGAAAACGGGAAATTGACTATGAACCTCTTCGTCATCCCTGGAAAAAATTTGTAAAGGTTGAAGGGGCAATGGCTAATAATCTGAAGAATATCGATGTTAAATTTCCTCTCGGGGTGATGACCGTCGTTAGCGGAGTGAGCGGTAGCGGCAAATCAACCCTCGTCAGGGAAATTCTTTATAAATCACTTATCAGAGCACTTGGAGAACCCGGAGATGCACCTGCAATTCATAAAAGATTGTCGGGGGATATTAAGGATCTGGGTGCTGTGGAATTTATAGACCAGAATCCCATCGGCACCTCTTCTCGATCTAATCCTGCAACTTATCTGAAAGCATTTGATGAATTGCGCAAACTTTTCTCTGAACAGCAGTTGGCAAAACAGATGGGCTTTACNCCGGGATATTTTTCCTTTAACTCCGAGGGTGGTAGATGTGAAGAGTGTAAGGGTGAAGGAACCGTCACAATCCCAATGCAGTTTATGGCTGATATCACTATCCCTTGTGAAGAGTGTCACGGGAAGCGATTCAAACCGGAAATTTTGGAGGTGGAATATAGAGGAAAGAATATTTATGATTTCTTGGAGATGACCGTTGACGAGGCTATTGAGTTCCTTTCAGAAGTAAAATCCACATCTGCAGCACGTGTGGTGAAGCGATTGAAGCCACTTTCAGAGGTCGGGCTGGGATACATCAAGTTGGGTCAATCATCTTCCACACTTTCAGGAGGTGAGAACCAGCGCGTTAAATTGGCTTATTATATATCACAGGATAAGCAACCGCACACCATGTTTATCTTTGACGAACCTACTGTCGGACTTCATTTCCATGATATCTCCACTTTGTTAAAGTCATTGAGACGACTCATTTCTGCCGGACATACTGTAGTGATTATCGAGCATAATATGGATGTCATAAAATGTGCGGATTGGGTTATAGATATAGGTCCGGAAGGTGGTGAAGCCGGAGGAATGATTGTGGCTGAAGGTACTCCTGAAGATATTGCCGCAAATCCAAATTCTTACACCGGAAGATATTTGAAAGAAAAACTCAATAAAATTGAATAATATCATTTTTTTTCGGGACTTTTTGAAAATTATTATTAATTTAGACCCGTTAATTGAAAAAAATGAAATAATACATATATCTGAAGATTTATGAATGTCAAGACATATTCCACTTCATTTGCATTGTGTCTTTTAATGGTNGGGGCATGCCNACAAAAGAAAGATGAGGAAAAGCNTTCGGATGCAGAAATTCTNTATAACAAGACCTGCAGTTTGACCCGGCTTTATATTGACAGTATTAAAAATGCAAAAGATACTCTTGCTTTGCATCAGATGCTTGACAGATATGAAGAGCGTATAGATGAATTGAATATGTCGGTAAAAGCGGATTCAGATTTAGATTTGACAGAGGGTCAGAATGACACTATCATGCAACTTCTTGACAAACTCGCTATTGCGAGAATGGATCGTATGAAAGAACTTGCCTCCTACTCCTCTTTGTCGGAAGAATAAAACGCGACATCGACCGCCTTCACAGGTGGCCGATGCAGAATGTTTTTCATAAATACTCTAACTAACCTAACATCATGAAACGATTTTATTTTTCTTTCGATATTAAACCACACTCAAAAGAAAAAAGGTTCATATTTTATTAAAAAAATATGTTAAGATTTTATTAAAGACGGATAATAATCAGGTTTTCAATCTTTTGAATGTAAAACATGCATTTCGCAATTTTTACAATCAAAAAATAATTCAAATTTTATGTTTCCTGATTTGAGGGATAATGGGAGTTTGAATTTTTGGCAGACATTAGGATTCTCTTTCAAACATTTACCCATCTCGCGCAGGATGCAATGTCTCGTTGTCATCACAGAGCGATTTTTATATTTCTTAGTTATTTTATCCACCTCTATTGCCTTTTCAATCTTCTCCACTCCATGTAAACTATAAAATTCCATAGCTTTGGAATTGGCAACATTGGATTGATAGTCAATCTCTTTTTCCNGAAAATTTATCTCTCTNTTTTCTTTTCTTCTTGNANAATATNTATATGTTNCCCTACAGGCNGTAGCTAACNCCTCNAGCATTCTTNTTCGTGCTTCCGATAACTGAGAAGCCGGGATAAAAATAGATTCCTCTGTTTCTATTTCAAAATCTTTTAATTTATATATCGAATTACCGAATTTATCAAATTTATCCCGCAATTGTTGTGGAGTCTTAGCTTGTTGAAAATCTGCGTTCAATGGAATTATAACATGCACTCCTCTCTCATCTTCAGCTTCTATATATTTTTCAGTGATTTTAACGTCAAGATTCAGTTTGCGTTCAGCTGTAGATTTTGATAAGGCTTTTTGCCATTGAGAATCAAAAGTTCTATGGATTTCGGCTTCCGGAGGTAATATTAAAGGTTTGTTGCCTATTATTTTATTATTCTTAATCCCATTGACCATTACTCCCATATACTCACCCTTTTGATTGAAAAAACTTATTCCGTCGCCATTGTGAAGCTCCGACAACTCTTTTATCGGTTCGCCCATAGATTTGGGAGTCAAGATGGATGATATATTTTTAGGGCGGCGTTGATCAATAAAATATTGAGTGAACCCTCTATTGAAACTTTTATATGGANTGNGAATAAATGATATTATGGATTTGCCTNCAGNAGAANGTTTGAATTTTTCGGGATATTCAGAAATAATGGAATCTATCTTTTGACGATACCAAGCAGTTATGTTCTTCACATATTCTGCATCTTTGAGTCTACCCTCAATTTTGAATGATGAAACGCCTGCAAACATTAAATCTTCAATTCTGTCGGAAAGATTGAAGTCTTTTAATGATAGTAAGTGCTTATTTCGGGTTAATACTTTGTCATCGGAATCTGTTAAAATATAAGGGAGTCTGCAAATCTGAGCACAATCTCCCCTATTGGCACTACGCCCCTTTGTGGCTTGACTCGCGTGGCAACGACCGGAATAACTGACACACAATGCTCCGTGAATGAAACATTCGAGGGGTACGTTGACCGCCGCACGTATTTTTCTGATCTCTTCCAAAGTTAATTCGCGTGCAAGGACGATTTGCGAAAATCCAACCTCTTCAAGGAATCGGGCTTTTTCAGGAGTGTGAGTATCGCATTGTGTGGAAGCATGCAGGGCGATGGGAGGAATATCCATTCTCAGAATCCCCATATCCTGCACTATTATGGCATCTACACCGATTATATATAAATCTCTAATTAGTTTCTCTACCGAAACCAATTCGTGGTCATAAATTATGGTATTGACGGTAGCATATACTTTGACGCCAAAGGGATGAGCAAAATNTACAATGCGTTTGATATCTTCCAAAGAATTGGAANCCGCTTTCCTTGCGCCATGATCCGGTGGACCGATATATACGGCGTCCGCTCCGTGTTTGATGGCTTCTATTGCGATATCGGCATTTGCCGCCGGGGCAAGGAGTTCTATTTCTTGCATCTGTTTATTTCTTAAACATTCGATCCATCATGCGTTTGTCATCACGTTCTTTGATAGATTGGCGTTTGTCATATTGTTTTTTACCGCGACCAACACCAATAACCAATTTAGCATATCCCTTTTCGGAAATGAAAAGACGTATCGGAATGATTGTAAATCCCGGATCAGAAGCGGCTTTTTCCAATTTGGCTATCTCTTTTTTATTTAGCAAGAGTTTTCTGTCGCGGCGAGTTGCGTGNTTGTTGTATGTGCCATAAAAATATTCGGCAATATGCATCCCTTTAATCCATACTTCCCCATTTTCTATCATGCAATAAGAATCGGCAAGAGAGGCTCGGCTTTCTCTAATGGATTTGATTTCGGTTCCTGTCAATACCAATCCTGCAGTGTAGGTATCCCCTATTTCATAATCGAAATGAGCGCGTTTGTTTTTTATATTTACCTGCGATTGCTTCATAATTTCATTTTATAATATAATNNCAAAAGCCCAATAAACAGCTATTNGAGCACCTAAANNATAANGACAGATAANGGTTGTGAGGAGATTTCCTTTCTCCGCCGGAAATCTGAAAAAACGACAACCCCTCATAGCCAAATATATGGTCCATAATGGCAAAAACACAATTACCGGACCAATCATCGGGAGTAATTCATAAAGNATATANAATAATCCCAATGTCGANAAATTATACATTACAAANNCCTTTCCAAAGTTTGAATCAGCAATTGGTTGATATTCTTTTGGAAAGCTGAATTTAATCAGGAGTAGGGTTAAAAAATTACCGAAGAATAGTGACATAAATATGATGACGGCTGAAATGACACATTCATTCAGGGTCATGGCAGAATTATAGACTGCTTCCATAAAACATGAGCATGCTGCCAATGCAGTTATTGGAAAGAAGCAATTTTTAGCAACGGTTTCTGATTTAAAGTTGCTTCTTCGTATTTTCTTCCACCCTTCCACAGGATTAATCATCATAGTCAACAGCAGTCTTAGCG
Organism: Bacteroidales bacterium; assembly: GCA_009177205.1. Taxonomy (GTDB): domain Bacteria; phylum Bacteroidota; class Bacteroidia; order Bacteroidales; family Muribaculaceae; genus Lepagella. The sequence goes on along the minus strand of WFMC01000029.1, from coordinate 8,046 downwards.
GACTGTGTCGTTTATTCTGATTTTTAGAATCCAATGGGTAATCATTAGAAGAATTATCATCTGAAGATTGATTTAATTCTAATTCTTCTTCCTCATCTTCAAGTGTATAGTCGTTATTTGTATTTTGATTCATATAATTCTTTTTTCAAACCACAATAAGTTTACAAAGATAAAAAAAATTCTTGATTTTTCAGAGTTCCCCGCTTAATATATGTTGAGGGAAGGATGCTTAATTTCATAAGTCAAAATATTAATGAATTATAATTGCCCCTACACAAAATGCGAAAGGGAATATAAAAATAATAGGGGGTGTCGGCTCATTGTCGACACCCCCTATGGAGGAAATTACTAAATTCAAGTTCTTTATTCAGCTGCTCTTTCTTCGTTGAGCAAGCGAATCATTTCAATTGCTGATTTCGGAATGCGAGTGCCGGGACCAAAGATAGCGGCAACGCCTGCTTTGTAAAGGAAGTCATAGTCTTGAGCGGGAATTACACCACCGGCTGTCACCATAATGTCTTCACGACCGAGTTTCTTGAGTTCCTCAATCACTTGCGGCACGAGGGTCTTATGACCAGCTGCGAGAGATGAGACACCAAGAATATGCACATCGTTTTCGACAGCTTGACGAGCAGCCTCCGCGGGAGTCTGGAAGAGCGGACCCATGTCAACGTCAAATCCACAATCGGCATATCCGGTTGCCACTACTTTAGCACCACGGTCATGACCGTCCTGACCCATTTTTGCAATCATGATACGCGGCTGACGACCTTCACGTTTAGCGAAGTCAGCAACTGCTTTGCGGGCTTCCTCAAATTCGGGATCACCCTTTTCTTCATTTGAATACACGCCGGAAATCGTTTTAATTACTGCTTTATATCTGCCCACAACAGCTTCGCAAGCATCGGAAATTTCACCGAGTGATGCTCTCACGCCGGCAGCTTTGACTGCCAAGTCGAGAAGATTCCCTTTTGAAGGATCTTTGACACATTCAGTGATAGCTGCGAGCGCTTTCTTAACAGCTTCCTCGTCGCGGTCTTTGCGCAAGTCTTCGAGGCGAGCACATTGCTCTTTGCGAACTTCTGTGTTGTCAACTTCAAGAATATCAATCGGATCTTCGTGGTCGAGACGATACTTATTGATGCCAACAATTGTCTGTTTGCCGGAGTCAATGTGAGCTTGTGTGCGAGCTGCAGCTTCTTCAATTTTGAGTTTAGGAAGTCCGGTCTCAATAGCCTTTGCCATGCCACCGAGTTTCTCAATTTCCTCAATATGAGCCCAAGCTTTGCGAGCAATTTCATCAGTCAGAGCCTCCACATAATAAGAACCTGCCCACGGGTCAACCTGTTTCGTAACATAAGTCTCTTCCTGAATGTAAATCTGAGTATTACGTGCGATACGTGCTGAGAAGTCAGTAGGCAATGCTATTGCCTCGTCAAGGGCGTTTGTGTGGAGTGATTGAGTATGACCAAGGACAGCACCCATTGCCTCAACGCAAGTACGACCAACGTTGTTGAAAGGATCTTGTTCGGTGAGCGACCAGCCGGATGTCTGACAGTGTGTGCGGAGTGCCAAAGATTTCGGGTTTTTCGGGTTGAACTGCTTCACGATGCGAGCCCAAAGCATGCGAGCTGCACGCATCTTTGCAATTTCCATGAAGTAATTCATAGAAATGCCCCAGAAGAATGACAAACGCGGAGCAAAAGTGTCAATATCCATTCCGGCATTCACACCGGCACGTAGATATTCAAGACCGTCAGCAAGGGTATATGCCAATTCAATGTCGGCAGTAGCGCCGGCTTCCTGCATGTGGTAGCCTGAGATTGATATTGAATTGAACTTCGGCATATTCTTTGAAGTGTATTCAAAGATATCAGCGATAATCTTCATTGAGAATGCCGGCGGATAAATATAAGTGTTGCGCACCATGAACTCTTTCAAAATGTCATTTTGAATAGTTCCCGCCATTTCTTCCAATTTAGCGCCTTGTTCAAGTCCTGCATTGATATAGAAAGCGAGTACGGGTAGCACAGCGCCATTCATTGTCATTGACACGGACATTTTATTCAAAGGAATACCATCAAACAAAACTTTCATATTCCTCTATAGAGCAGATGGACACACCGGNTTTANCAACATCACCTACCACACGTTCATGGTCGGCATCATAGCCGCGGTGAGTAGGAAGGTCAAAAGCAACTGATAGACCCTTTTGACCGGAAGCCAGATTACGGCGATAGAAAGCGTTGGATTCAGCGGCTGTGGAGAATCCTGCATATTGACGGATTGTCCAGGGACGCATGGGATACATTCCGCTATACGGGCCACGCAAGAACGGGGGAAGACCGGCAGCATATTCAAGATGCTCAAGACCTTCAAGATCCTCTTTTGTATAGACGGGTTTTACGGGGATGAGCTCAGCGGTCATCCATTCCTCACCCTTTGGCATAGCAGCATGGCTTGCGGGTGAGACAACTTTATTGATATCTATTGATTTAAAATTCGGTCTCATGATAGATTATTTGAGGAGTTTTGCGTTAAACCCAATTNAAGTNTCAAGTNCATTTACNCGTNCGTGAATGAAATCTTCAATTCCTTNNGCTTTTAATTNATCCATNCATGCGGGAGCACCTGCCACAACAAACATTGCGCGTCCGTTGAGTTCCTTGAAAGCTTCGGGAGCGTATGTTGCATATTCGTCATCACTTGAGCAGAGCACCACAACGTCTGCGCCTTTTTCCATAGCCGCATCAATACCCTCTTTGACAGTGTCAAATCCGATATTGTCAATAATTTCATAGCCTGCACAACCGAAGAAATTGGCAGAGAATTGCGCGCGTGCAAGACGCATTGCAAGATTGCCGATTGTCAGCATGAATACTTTCGGGCGTTTGCCGGAGCGTTCGGTGTCAAGACGCAATGTTTCGAATTGGCTTGCTGCGCGATCAAAATTAAGATATTCCACAGCGCCATCAGTCGGAGCAGCGCATCCACATCCACAAGAGCAATTATCTTTTTGCAATTTGTCAAGAGCAGTTTCGTTGAAGTTGGGATATTGGTTTGTACCCAGAAGAATCTCTTTTCTGCGTGCAACATCAACATGGCGTTTAACGCCGGATTCATTAACCTTGGCTTGAATTGTGCCTTTCTTAAGAAGGTTGAGGAATCCTCCGTTATCTTCAACTTCATTGAATAATTTCCAAGCTTCTTGTGCGATGGAAGTTGTCAATACTTCTATATAATAAGAACCACCTGCAGGGTCTANGACNTTGTTAAGGTGAGATNCGTCGCGAAGCAAGAGTTGCTGATTGCGAGCAATTCTCTCCGAGAATTCATCGGGGTTCTTGAATTGAAGGTCAAACGGAAGGGTCTCAATAGAGTTAACACCTGCAAGTGCGGCACTCATAGTCTCAGTCATTGAACGAAGGAGATTTACATGAGCGTCATATATTGTTTGGTTAAATTGAGATGTAACTGCGTGAACCCACATTTTGCAGCATTTCTCATCTGCACCGTAAGCTTTTACTATTTCCGCCCAAAGCATGCGAGCAGCACGGAATTTGGCGAGTTCCATGAAATAGTTGGATGAAATGCCCATATTGAACTTGATGCGCTCGTTGATTTCGCAAGGTGTCAAGCCGGCGTCGGTTAGAATATTGAGCCATNCAGCNCCCCANGCNAANGCGTAGCCGANTTCCTGAGTAATGAAAGCACCTGCATTGTTAAGCATATAAGAGTCTACAGCGAAACAACGCAAATTTTTTACATCTTTCACAACATTGTAAAGTTTCAAAGAGGTCTCCTTAAGGTCTTTGGGAAATTCCAATCCGCGTTTAAGCAGACGTTTGAAGGGATTGAAGTTAATGGCACCCCTAAATTCAGTAGCTGCATCTTGCTCTATAATTGATGCAACGAGAATCTCGGCAACTTCTNCCGCTTTGCCGGGACAACAATTAATGTTGACTTCAATTTTTTTCAAATCCAAGCCTTTAAGAATCTCGGGAAGTTGCTCCGGAGTTAAATCGCCGCAAAGGCAAAGTCCGATAGATTCTACACCGCGATCAATAGCATGACGCGCATTTGTCAGAACTTCTTCAGGTGTTGAGCCTTGAATAGCCTGACGAATCAACCAATCATTGTTATCGCGTGTGCCTCTTACGTATGGGAATTCTCCGGGAAGAGTTCCGAGCGTTGGCAGACCTTCGAGATCTTCTTTGCGATAAAATGGTTGAACATTAAAACCTTCATTAGTGCGCCATACCAATTTCTTGTCATAATCAGCGCCCTTGAGGTCGACATTAATTTTTGCCTTCCATTCCTCTGTGGAGATGGGAGGAAACATGTCAAACAATTTTTCTTTTGAATTTGCCATAATTAAATAGCGTAATATAAAATGATGTTAGATATGATCTTCATTGTCATTCCGCAATCTATACTTCGGGAGCATGTCTCCCCTGTTTTTCATGGTAAGGATTACGTGTTTTTCAATACATATTAAAATTTTATGCAAAAATAAGAGTATTAGTTGATTTTAAGAAATCTTTTTGAGAAAAAATCCCAAATATGTTGCGAAACATAATTTTATCTCAATTTTCAACGAGTCCTTTATCAACGCATCTTATTGTACGCGCAGGAAATTCTTCCACCAATTGCATATTGTGGGTCGCCATCAAAACAGCATGCCCTGCATCTGCAAGTTTGTGCAAAAGGCTGACAATCTGATATCCCGTCTGAGGGTCAAGATTACCCGTCGGTTCGTCAGCTATAATCAGTTTGGGATTATTAAGGAGAGCTCGGGCAATGACTATTCGTTGTTGTTCTCCTCCGCTTAGTTCATGGGGCATTTTGTAACTTTTGTTCTCCATGCCCACCTCTTTCAGAACCTTCTCTATCCGCTCTTCTATCTCAGTTTTTTTCTTCCACCCCGTGGCTTGAAGAACAAACCTTAAATTTGCTGCCACAGAACGGTCTTGAAGCAATTGGAAATCTTGGAATACTATACCAATTTCTCTTCTGAGGTAGGGTTTGCGGGATCGTTTTAAATGCAATAAGTCATAATCTAAGACATTGACAGAGTCAGCTGTGTTTACCGGCACATCAGCATATATGGCTTTCATCAGTGATGATTTGCCGCTGCCAACTCTTCCGACAAGATAGCAAAATTCCCCTTCGTGTAATTTAAAGTTTATGTGTTTCAATACAAGTCTTTCAGCTCTTTCGATGTCGGCATTTTTGAACTCCACAATTATATTGCCGGAAATATCATTTGAGCCGGGAGATTTTTGTTTTTCCGAAGAATCTTTTTCAGAATGATTTTTTGAAGACTCACGTGTGGATAACTCTTCTTCATCCTGCGAATTTTCGATGCTATAAGATGTTATATCCTGCATATAGTTACTCTTACAATTTTGACGTAAATTTACAAAAAAATCTGTGTTTTGGCAAACAAAGAGAGACCCAAATCGGCAGATTTTTAAAATAATTTGAAATTTATGTTATGCAACATCAAAAAAAAATAAGGATTGTTTAATTTTTTTTGTAAATTGCAGTCCAAAATCAAAAATGCTCAAGCATTTTGAAATTATACCTAAAAAAATCTTTTAACCAAGAAATCTATACAGCTATGAGGATTTACAACACTAATGAAATTAAAAACATTGCATTGTTAGGATCCAAAGGATCCGGAAAAACCACACTCGCGGAAGCAATGATCTACGAGTGTGGAGTTATTAAGCGTCGCGGCACGGTTGATGCAGGAAATACTGTGTCAGACTATTTCCCGGTTGAAAAAGAATATGGATATTCCGTATTCTCCACAGTGTTCAATGCAGAATTCAATAATAAAAAATTAAACATCATTGATTGTCCGGGAGCGGATGATTTTATCGGTAATGCTTACACAGCACTCGGAGTGACCGATCTCGGACTCATCCTCATAGATGCAGAATATGGAGTTGAGGTTGGCACGGAAAATATATTTCGTACAACGGAAAAATTGAAAAAGCCCGTAGTATTTGCCTTAAATCAGATGGATGGCGAAAAAGCGGATTACGATAACGTAATGGAGCAAATGTACGAGCATTTCGGTAAGAAAGTGATTCCTATCCAATATCCTCTTGAATCAGGGCCGGGCTTCAAAAGCGTTATTGACGTATTGATCATGAAAAAATTGGAATGGAAAGATGAAGGTGGTGCACCGGTTGTGTCTGAAATTCCTGAAGATCAAATGGAGCGTGCCACTGAGATGAATAAAGCGCTTATTGAAGCGGCTGCCGAGAATGATGAATCTTTGATGGAGAAATTCTTCGATCAGGGTCATCTTACAGAAGATGAAATGCGTCTTGGTATTCGTCGCGGTTTGGTCGACCGTAGCATTATGCCGGTTGTTGTGCTCAGCGCAGCAAAAGATATGGGCGTTCGCCGCTTGATGGAATTCCTCGGGAATGTATGTCCGTTTGTGGATGAAGTGCCAGCACCCCACACAATTGACGGAAAAGAGGTTAAGCCGGATGCTGATGGTCCCCTTTCTGTATTCTTCTTTAAGACCAGCGTTGAGCCGCATATCGGAGAAGTTTCATATTTCAAAGTAATGTCAGGAACCCTGAATGCCGGAGCTGATTTAGATAACGTTACTCGTGGCGGAAAAGAACGTTTGGCTCAGATTTATACCGTTTGTGGAAATATCCGCAACGCTGTTGACACCTTGAAAGCCGGCGATATCGGAGCGGCGGTGAAATTGAAAGATGTACGCACAGGTAATACGCTTGACAGCAAGGGATGTGATTATCAATTTGACTTCATCAAATATCCTCGTCCGAAATATCAACGTGCTATCAAACCGAAAAATGAAGCAGACGCTGAGAAACTCTCAGGTATACTGACACGTATGCACGAAGAGGATCCGACTTGGCTCGTAGAGCAGAGCAAAGAATTGAAACAGACTATTGTCAGCGGTCAAGGAGAATTCCATCTTCGCACCCTTAAATGGAGAATTGAAAATAATGAAAAATTGCCCGTTGAGTTTGTAGAATGTAAAATTCCTTATCGCGAAACAATTACCAAGGCCTCACGTGCGGATTATCGCCATAAGAAGCAGAGCGGCGGCTCAGGTCAATTCGGTGAAGTCCATTTGATAATCGAGCCTTATACAGAAGGAATGCCCGAGCCCGATACTTATAAATTCGGAAGTCAGGAATTCAAGATGAATGTTCGCGACAAGCAAGAGATACCCTTGGATTGGGGTGGCAAATTAATTGTCTACAATTGCATCGTAGGTGGTGCGATTGATGCCCGCTTCATTCCTGCAATCGTCAAAGGTTTGATGGACCGAATGGAGCAAGGTCCGTTGACCGGTTCGTATGCTCGCGATGTGCGCGTGATGATATATGACGGAAAGATGCATCCGGTGGATTCAAATGAAATTTCATTCCGCCTCGCGGGCAGAAATGCATTCTCAGAAGCATTCCGCAATGCNAANCNGAAGATTTTGGAACCTGTTTACGATGTAGAAGTNTTGACTCCTGCCGATTATATGGGTGATGTAATGAGTGATTTGCAAGGAAGACGNGCCATTATTATGGGAATGGGTTCAGAAAATGGTATTGAGAAAATCAATGNNCGAGTGCNNTNGNAAGAGANGAGTTCTTACAGCACATCTTTGAGTTCTATCACCGGCNGACGNAGNTCANTCACTATGGATNTCAATGGCTACGAATTAGTGCNCGGAGATGTTCAGGAAAAACNTNTCAAAGAATATGCTGAAACTNANCAAGATGATTAAAATATGAGATAAAAAAGATTTATAGANAAAATATTGGCTAATCTTACATTTTTCTATTTAAACGATTTATTCTTTTTTGATTATAATATAGCGTTGGTCAGCAACCGGCGCTATATTTTTTTGATGTCGAACAATTAATTTAAAGAACTTTTTAACATTATTTTTAGTTTAAATTATGTGGAGTAATCCTAAAAATTCTTAATTAATGTAGTTTTAAAAATATGAAAAACCGGCTCAAAAAAGTTTTTCCAAATTATGAATTCCTA
>WFMC01000134.1 GCA_009177205.1 Bacteroidales bacterium | reverse complement strand
TTGGATCGTGAGGATCTGATACCGGCAGAAACAGCGGAACTTGATGACAGTGAGACCGACATCTCAGCTATGTTGGATGATGAGATTGATGATGATCTCGTCGAAATCACTATGCCTCGTGGGTATAAGCGCTGTTATAAAAACNCCTATCTCAAATCTCGTGGCTGGGAAGTAGATGATTATGAGTATTTTCCTGTCGGNACAAANCGTTCTATNGAGCGAGAATATCAGGATTACATNATTCTTGAAGTTCGNGATGAAGGCCGGACNGTTGGGTTTGTGGCTCGCAGTATTCTTAGNAAAGAAGAGATNGACAGCTACAATTCCAGACATCACTTTAAGATTCGTCGCTATAAAAATTCCGATGAACGTGATGGTAACGGCTTTGCAAAAATGCTATACAACTATGATGCGATTGAGGTCGGCACCACACATTCAGTAATTCTTTGTGAAGGTCCGTTTGATGTGGTTGGTCTCAATCGCAAGTTGGAGCTTTATGATAACAAACATATAGTTCCCATAGCTACTTTTGGAAAGAAGATTTCTCAGGAACAGATGTACAAGCTCCAGAAAAAGGGGGTGGAACAGATTGTCATCGGTTATGATAATGATGCAAAGGAAACCACATCTAAAATTGCTATGGAGCTTGATAAATACTTCGATGTTCTGATTGCTGATATTCCTGATGGTGTAGGCAAAGATTGGGATGAAATGGATGTCGAGGACATTTATGATGTCTTTGCCTATAATCTTAAAACGGTTAGAGAATTTAATCTTGGATAAGATGAAAGAGGTAGTATCATTAAAAGAATGGCTGGATAACCATAACATCACTTACTCTTTGCGTAAGGACGTGGTTGTCATTCCTGGATTTGGCCGTTGTCTTATTCAGGATGATTATGACCACATCTTCAAACAAACCAAAGAGGGGAATGTGGTATTCAATAGCATTGAGAATTATTCTTATCTGATTGCAGATGAGATATATTATATAGTTTTTCCGTTTGGCTGCCGGTGGTTTTACATTGATGTTCGTAAAGATCCATCGGAAGTCCAATTCAAAATTCTGCGGTATGTGGGCAATACTCCCACATTCCAACACGAATGTGAATTTTATCCTTTAGGTATTCATTCCGGGTATGAGTTGTTGAATGGCAGTGGCTTATTGAAGGACTGGTGTACTAAAACTAAGTTCTTGGGCTACAAAGGGCTGGCTGTGTCAGATAGGAATACGATGGCTGCATCTTTGGATTTGCAGCAGTCGGCTACTGATGCTGGTTTGAAATACTGTTTTGGATATTCATTAACCGTGCGTACTGGTAAGGATAAGGTTGGTGTGAAACTTTACTCAGCTACTCAGCAGGGGTTCAAGAATATGTTGCGTATTCAGAAAGCCATAGCGGTAGATAACTATGAAACAAAAGAGATAGACCTAATCACTCTTCTTAATCTTGCTGAAGGCAATACCTTAGTGTTTGATAAGTGGAGTGGCCATTGGCTCACCGAAAATAAGAACGCCCTTCAGGATTTTGTTGAAGCATTTGATGGTTGGGTATTCTTTCAGGTTGACACTTCAGAATATCGAGCTGATAGAATTGACTCTGCTTTACTGCAAAGCCAAAAAGCATATTTCGATAACTTTTATCAGGGCAATCTGGAGTATTCAATGAATATTCGACCAGTTCTAATCCAAGATGTTTACTATTTGGATAAAGAAGATTGGCGTACTAAGGTTATTCTCAATAAGGTTGACACTGGGGCCGCTCATGAGCAATCATACAAGCAGTATCTCAAAACTATTGATGAGATTTATGATGAGTTCCGCGCTCTCTTCTCCGATAGATATGACGATGATGTTTTCTATGATATGTGTGAAGCGACTGCTGACATTATTGAGAATGCTTCAGCTGCTTATGATCTTAGTGATAACTATGCTCCCAAGTATGATATGACTCCCCAGGAACGTGAGAAGTATGGCGATACTTTGACTATGTTCCGGTCATTGATTGAGGAAGGATTTAAGAAGCTGGTTCCTGAAGGAGAGGAAGAGGAATATCGGAAGCGTGTTGAATATGAGAAGTACGTTATTGAAAGCACCGATAATGTTGATTATTTCCTCATCCAGAGAGATGAATTGAACTGGGCCCAAGAAAATGGCATCTTGACTGGAATTGGTCGAGGCTCTGCCGGTGGGTGCCTACTACTCTATCTTATGGGTATCACATTTATTGATCCCCTGAAATATGATTTGATTTTTGAGCGTTTCTTGTTGCCGGAGCGCGCCGGTCTGGAGCCGGATAAGGTAACTGTTATGGCCGATGATATAGAGTCCTCAGATTACTTTGAGTTGGCCTTAGATGATGATAAGATACTCTTGCTCGATAAGGATGCTGAGTTAGTTGTGATCAGAAATGGTGAGCAGCTGACCGTATATGCAGATGAGTTGCAAGAAGGTGATGACATTCAGTTCGATAACTGTGATATACTTCACACCTTACCCAAGAAACTTCTGCATGAAAATTCGGGCAATAACTCACAAAACTAATACCTCTCTTGTTTCAGATTGCTATGCCGGCGACGGATATGTGAAACGCAATCACGGCTCTCTTCCTGATATTGATTCTGACTTCAGTGCGGTTCGCCGTGATGAGGTAAAGGCATATTTGGAAAGACGCTATAACAAAGACGGTCTCCAGCGTGTCTTTTCAGCTGGTACATTTACAACTGAGAAGATAAAGTCAGTCATCAAAGACGTGGCCAGAACTCATAAAATTTCTCAGGCTACCACCAATTATCTGACAGCGATTTTGGATGATAATATGACGTGGACCGACCTGATGAAGATGGCCTCCACAGACAAACGTATGAGGGATTTCATTCAGAAATATCCCGATGTGTTTGAAGAGATATTACCGATTATGGGGCAAGCTCGCTCTGCCGGTATTCACGCCTCCGCACTTATCATCACTCCAGAATATGTCAAAGGAGAGCGTGTGGAATGTTTTGACCTACTACCTATCCGCAAGATGGGCGACCTGTTGGTATCTGAGATTTCAGGTAACGATATTGATGCTATCGGTATCTTGAAGAATGACGTGTTGGGCATTAAGGAGCTTACCAGACTTTCAGATACGCTCAATCTTGTTGAGAGTGAGTATGGGGTCAAGTATAACATTCTTGAAATCGCTTCTAAGTATCTGAATGATGAGAAGGTATTTAAGATTATCCGTGAGGGCAATACTCAGGGCGTGTTCCAGATGGGTGGCGAGGGTATCACCAAATTCATCAAACGTCTGGCTCCGGATAATATTAATGACCTGATTGCTTCTGTTGCGCTTTTCCGTCCAGGTCCTCTCGACTCTGGAGCTGCTGATAATTATGTTCGTGCAAAGCGAGGTGAATATGAGCCAACCTACTTATGGGGAACTTATGAAATCTTGAAAGATACTTTTGCTCAGATGGTTTATCAGGAGCAGATTTCTCGTGTGGCTCAAAAGGTTGGTGGCCTTAGCCTTGGTGACGGTGTGAATCTTGTGAAGGCTCTGAGTAAGAAAAAACTGGAGAAAGTTCGTAAGTTTCAAGCTAAGTTCTTTGCCGGAGCCAAGCAAAACGGGTGTCCTAAAGAAGCTGCTGATCAAATCTGGAGCAATGTGGAGGATGCTGCAAAGTATTCTTTCAATGCTTGTATCGCCGGCCACGAATACTTGTGGGGCAGACATAAGGAGAAAGGTGCTGGCACTCGTATCAGTATCGGTGATATGTGGCGCACCAAAAATGACTATGAATGGGCTAAAGCCAATAACCGTCTTGGTCTTAGAAATAAGTATCGTAAGTTCGGCTATGGTACTTGTTGGTCTTTGAATGAAGATGAGAAGTTGGTTATCAACCGCATTGTGGATATCCGTTATCAGGGTGTTCGCCCAGTATATCGTATTACATTGGCAAATGGTAGTACGATTGATGTAACCGACAATCATAAACACCCGACATTGGATGGCCAAAAGCGTACTGATGAGCTTATCCCCGGCGAGGATTTTATGTATATCCGTGTGGGTTGGATTAAGGAAGATACAACCTATCGGTTTACTGACAAGGGTAAATTNAACAATCCCAGGTATCATTCAAATGATAATGTGGAGGNCCACAGCATCAATGCGCAGAAAGGTCATCAGGGCTTTATGACTCGTGACTCCAATTATACTAAGTTGGAATATTATAAGCAGCATCTGAAGAAAGATCACTGTGAGAAATGTGGCAAGCATTTGAAACGACTGGAGATTCATCATATCAATGGCGATCATTCAGATGTTGGGGAAAATTACTCCAATATTCAGACCTTATGCCCAAGTTGTCACAAGAAAGCTCATTATGAAATGGGCCGTGTAAAGATGGGCCGTAAGGGTCTTGGCACTGCTGTGGTTCAGGTAGTATCAGTGGAATATCTTTGCGATACGGCAGTGTATGATGTAGAAATGGAGCATCCATACCATACTTTCCTTACTGGGAAGGGGGTTGTGACGTGCAATTCTCACGCTACAGCTTATGGGTTGACGGCTTATGTCGGTGCGTGGCTCAAAACCTACTATCCAACTGCTTTCTATACTGTCGTTCTACGAGACCAAGATGAGGATAAGATGGCAGTTCTTATGAATGAAATCAAGACTGTCGGTGGTACGGAGCTGGAGAAGCCAAACATCAACATCTCAGGTGAAAATTTCACGGCAGACTTCAAGAATAATAAGATTTACTGGTCTTTATCTCGCATTAAGCAATTAGGTCCTAAAGCGG
>WFMC01000005.1 GCA_009177205.1 Bacteroidales bacterium | reverse complement strand
GCGCTGAGGATGAGACCGAAGGGAGCATACTTCGTATGTGACCAAGGTCGAATTCCGATAGCAACGAAGTAGATGACCCATTATATTAACCCGAAAAAAACAAATATCCAATTTGGAACAACAACATAAAGAGGGTTAATAGAATGGATTAGATACAAGGCGCTGAGGATGAGACCGAAGGGAGCATACTTCGTATGTGACCAAGGTCGAATTCCGATAGCAACGAAGTAGATGACCCATTATATTAACCCGAAAAAAANNATTCCCTGTTGTGGAAAATATACAACAGGGAATCAGGAGTTGGGAGTTGGTTAAGGGGGGGTGAAAGATGGGTCTCGAACCCACGACCTACGGAACCACAATCCGTCGCTCTAACCAACTGAGCTACATTCACCATTTCACTTCTTAGGGGTTATCCCCTCAAAAGCTCTGCAAAGTTAATAAATATTTTTAAGCTTTCCAAATATATTCACTCAATTTTTTTCAAATTGAGTTATTTTAAACTTTAATTGATTAACCATCGTTAATATTTCAAAGGATTTTTTTGACATTGAAATCTCAATAATATTTGAAATATGAAAACCCGGAAACTACACTATCTGCTAAACCTTATTATTATCGCTCCCCTATTTGTGGCATTCTTATGCTTCGGACAAAAGAGCAGATTTTTTGAAACATGGCCCGACTGGGACAAAAAATATAAAGGTGAAAAAATTATGCCTGACGATTGGGAATGGGGAAAAGATATTCTTCCCGGCTATGAATCGCGATTCATCAATATGGGTGAAGCATTTGACGGACCCGCAAGATGCTGTGTGATAAGAATCAGACCTGAAGGAAAATCTAAAAAAGCATTCCTGTATGTACATGGCTTTAACGACTACTTCTTTCAAGAAGATTGGGGTAAGCAATTTGTCGACTCCGGTTATAATTTCTATGCTGTGGATTTAAGAAGGTATGGGAGAAGCAGACTCCCGTGGCAATATCCATATAATGTACGCGACCAAAAGGAATATTTTGCTGACATCGATTCCGCTCTGAGCATAATCCGCAAAGACGGAAATACCGATATTACGTTGGGGGGACATTCCACAGGAGGATTGACCGTAGCCTATTATGCTGCCTGCCGGGGTGCGAGAATAGGGGTTAACAGAGTTGTAACAGACTCTCCGTTTCTTGCATGGAATTTTAATGCTTTTATGAGAAATGTGGCAGCCCCGACAATAGGATTCCTGTCAAAGATATCCCCCAATGCAGTGGTGGATCAGGGACATTGCGACGGATATGCATATTCATTGCTAAAGCAATATGACGGCGAATGGACATNTAATACCGATTGGAAAATGATCTACNCNCCTCCTGTGAAATGGAGTTGGATAGGAGCTATTGACAATGCGCAGAAAGACTTGATGAAAAAGAAAGAATTTATCACTGTCCCACTGCTGATTATGACGTCAAGCAGAAAAATTGACGGATGTAATTACACTCCCGAATTCAAGACGGGCGATGCGGTGTTAGACCCCGCAATGATTCGTGAACGCGGCGCAAAACTCGGCATGTCGGGGAAGACCGTGGTATGCGTCATTGACTCTGGAATTCACGATTTGATTCTCTCCCCTCTCCCCGCCCGGGAAAAGGCACGAAAAGAAATTTTCCATTTTATTGACTACACAAAATAAATTACTCAATTTTTATTTTGTTTTTTCAAGGCTTCTCGTTAATTTTGCACTGAGAAATATTGAATTTTCTCAGTGTTAATTTTTGCCTTAAATCGAATTTTTTTACCTCACAACCGACATCAATGAAAAATATACTCATTATCGGCGCTACCGGACAAATTGGTTCGGAACTTACAATGCGTCTGCGTCGCGAATATCCTGAAGGTGCAGTGGTAGCCGGATATATTAAAGGCGCTGAGCCTAAAGGTGAACTACTTGAATCCGGACCCTCTCACGAAGTGGATATCACCAATCCGAATCAAATTGCCGAAGCCGTAGATAAATATAAAGTTGACACAATCTATAATCTTGCGGCATTGCTGAGCGCAGTGGCTGAAGCAAAACCGCAGCTCGCATGGAAAATAGGAGTCGGCGGACTTTACAACACCCTCGAAGTTGCTCGAGAAAAGAAATGCGGAGTTTTCACCCCAAGTTCCATCGGTTCGTTTGGTCCCGGCACCCCTGCCGACAAAACTCCTCAAGACACTATTCAGCGACCCAAAACAATTTACGGTGTAACTAAAGTTACGGGCGAGATGCTCTCCGACTACTATGCTCATCGCTTCGGGGTCGACACCCGCTCAGTAAGATTTCCCGGCTTGATCAGTTATGTCGCTCCTCCGGGAGGCGGTACTACGGATTATGCAGTAGATATCTATTATTCGGCAGTGAAAGGACAAGAATTTAAATGCCCTCTCAAACCCGGCACATACATGGATATGATGTATATGCCGGATGCGCTCAGGGCTGCAATTGAAATAATGGAAGCCGACCCTGCAAGACTTGTTCACAGAAATTCTTTCAATATTGCATCAATGAGTTTTGACCCGGAAATCATTGCTAATAAAATCAAGGAGCACATCCCGGGCTTCCGCATGACATACGAACTCGACCCCCTGCGGCAGGAAATCGCAGATTCCTGGCCCAATAGCCTTGATGATTCCTGCGCTCGGGAAGAATGGGATTGGAAACCGGAATACGACCTTGAAGGTATGACAAAAGATATGATTATTCACCTGAGAGAAAAATTCGGTATTCCGACTCCGGCATAACATCACATTTTTACTGGATGATGTAAAAATTATAATTGATGATTCTTCGCGCGTAACAAGCGCCGAACTGGTTGATTATCTGCGACAGACTCCTAATCATAAGGTTTTGGGGTTTGCAAAATTACAGCTTTCAACATATAAT
>WFMC01000054.1 GCA_009177205.1 Bacteroidales bacterium | reverse complement strand
GTGGTGGCGTGTGTGTTGGCTTATATTCTTGAGCCGATAGTAAAATTCAACAAGAAGCTCCTCCACGTCAAGCGCCGCTTCTTCCCTGTGATGCTGACACTCGTGGAGCTCCTCGGAGTTCTCACCTTAGGTTGCTATCTCTTCATACCCTATCTTATTGAAGAGGGCACCCGGATGGCCGATGTTATTTCCCGATATGCCACGACGCAAATTCACATCCCTTACGTTTCCGAGCAGATTCATCAATTTTTGCGGGAATACATAAATCCTGACGAATTGCTCAGATGGATGTCGCGCGAAGAATGGATAAAATTAATCAAGCAGACCATCACATCATCCTGGTCGCTGGTCAGCACCTCCCTCGCCTTACTGTTTGAATTTATCAGTTGGCTGATCGTATTTCTCTATCTCCTCTTCATCATGCTCGACTACGACCGACTGATGACAGCATTCAAAGGATTAGTACCGGCGAATCATCGTGAGCAGACCTTCGGTGTATTCCGGGATGTAAAACGCGTGATGAATCATTATTTCCGCGGACAATTTCTGATCGCAATGATTGTCGGAGTGCTGTTTTCCATCGGCTTTCTAATCATTGACCTCCCGATGGCTGTGGTGTTAGGGTTATTTATCGGAGTCTTGAACTTAGTGCCCTATTTGCAACTGATATCCTTGCCTGTAACTGCCTTTTTGTGCTTGGTAGCATACATATCAGGGGGTGTAGATTTTTGGGTGATATTTTGGGAAGCGATGGCAGTCTACGTTGTAGTGCAAGCCATACAGGATCTTATCTTGACCCCGAAAATCATGGGAAAAGCCATGGGGTTGAATCCCGCAATCATACTGTTGGCATTATCGGTATGGGGCGCCTTGTTAGGTTTTTTAGGACTCATAATCGCCTTGCCACTCACCACCCTTCTGCTCAGTTATTACGAAATCTACGTTGCCAACCGNGCCCCCGACCTCCAAGACCTCCAAATCAACAACTAATCCCGGTGGGGATTTAACCCCCGAATTGCTCGGGGAGGATAAGCGTAAGGTTGGCGTGCGCAAAATTGCGCGATAAGAATGAGGGCATGTTATCATAATCAGCCGAGTGCGACACCGACCCCTTCCGGGCACCGATAACTATCAACAGGTCCTCAACCCCTACCTGCGAAGACAATATGATAAAATCATCCCAGTTCTCCATAGAATTATATATATGGCGAAACGAATATCCACCTTCCCTGAGCCGGGTTTCTATATGTTCCGCCGTGGCAGGATAACAAAGGAAGGTAACATCACACCCCAACTGCGACGCGAGATTTGCCACACGCGCCAGCCACATACCGAACCCGGTCTCATATTCCGCGTTTTTCGGGGTATATACTATTATCTTTCCGATTGTGTCAATAGGGATAAAGCAGCGGGAAATGATAATCATCTTTTTTGTGGAGCGCATCAATTGCTCAATCATAGAGCCGAAAAATGAATCCACTATATTCGAACGCCTGTGCAACCCGATCACAATCTCTGAGGCATCACGCTCCCGAAGTATGTTTGTTAAACCCGCCGGTATGTTGAGGTCAAAACGATTGATTTCCACACACTCNACTTCCATTGATTCCGCCACGTTGCGCGCACGCTCCAACGCCTCCCTGCCGGCAACCAGCGCAGGACGATTGTCGTCATTGCGCACATACACCGCTGCAACCGGTTCATCATTCTCCGGATTTCGCATGAAGATTGCCGTGCGCATGATGCCGTCAGCCGTAAGAGGATTACTTACCGCCACTATCTGCCGAGCAAAACCGACAGGCTTCGGCCCGTCAACATCAAGTTCCACAGCAGTCAAGGCAATGCGGATCGATTTGGCTGCATTTTCCGTCACCACCGATGCCACAATGCAGCAAATGAGAATCATCATCACTGCTCCGTTCATCATATCTTCCGACAGNAACCCNTATTTGTAGCCGATCATCGTCGCGGCAATTGTCGCTGCCGCTTTGCCGCTGCTGAGTCCGAACATCAATCTCCTCCCGTCGGCATTTATATGACCCGCCTTCGCNGATATATACGCCGAAAGCCATTTCATCGANAGAGCCGTCAGAGTCATCACAACAGCCGCGATTATCACCGTCCAACCGCTAAATATAATCCTGACATTTATCAGCATACCGACCCCTATCAGGAAATAGGGGATAAAAAGGGCGTTCCCCACAAATGTTATCCTGCTTTTCAGCGCTGACCTGCCNGGGATATAGCGGTTGAGCACCAACCCTGCATAGAANGCTCCGAGAATAGCCTCCAACCCGATGACACGCGCCAGGAGGGATGACAGGCAAACCAGTGTCAGAATAAAAATAAATTGAGCCACCGGCTCACTGAACTTCCTGAAAAACTTGCGCGTAAAATACGGGAAAGAATAGCCTACTCCGAGCGCGTAGACAATCATCATCAGCAGCATACGCAAGAGTCCGCTGATATGAAAAGCACCCGTTTGCTTGATAGCCACAACCTCCGCCAGGGCAAACAAAGCGAGCAGCACAGCCACTATCGTGCCCGTCACGGCGATTACCGCCGCNCGGTTNTTGCTCAACCCGAATTTGCTCACCACGGGATAACTGATGAGTGTGTGGGATGCATACATTGAAGAGACCAACACGGAAGAATCCCATCCGAGTCCTAATATATAATGTGTCANCGGTATGCCGAGACNCATCGGGAGCAGAAAAGTGAGTATGCCATAAAAGAGCCCGCTGCGATAATTCTTCCGCAAATGATACATGTCGATATCGATGGCGGCAAGAAACATAAGGTAGAGGATTCCGACTTCTCCGAATATTTCAAAACTTGCATCGCGAGCCAGAATATTGAAGCCATAGGGACCCACAGCTACCCCTGCCAATATCATCCCGACGATATTCGGTATCTTCAGTCGCGAAAATATGAGAGGGGCACACAAAATGATGACCATAACCGACATGAAGATAGCCACGGGTTGAGTGAGCGGAAGTGTCATATTTAGCAAGGTCATCATTGGCTCGGATATTTATTGTCAGGTTATGCGGAAAAACTCGCGGGCATGTGAATCGGTAATACGCTCGCTCTCTTCAGGCGTGATTTGGCAAAGTTCCGCAATTTTGGCATTAATATATGGAAGATACGCACTCTCATTGCTCTTTCCGCGCATCGGCACGGGTGCCAGATAAGGCGCATCAGTCTCAAGAAGAATCCTGTTTATGCCAATCTCTTTTACAGCTTCGCGAAGGTCGGGCGCATTCTTGAAAGTGACAACCCCATTTATCCCGAACAGGGCATCCGGATGTTGACTCAAGATGCGGCGGGCATCTTTGGGTCCCGACGTAAAACTATGGAATATCAGCGGAGGACACTCCTTCCCCATGATACGCGTAACTTCCAGCGTTTCATCAAGAGCATTGCGCGAATGAATGATTACCGGCAGATTCATCGAGCGGGCGCGGTCGAGTTGCATACCGAAAGCATCCATCTGCTGAATGCGGTATGTTGGGTCATGATAGAGGTCTACCCCCACCTCCCCAACTGCGCATGGGTTCTCCCCTTCAAAGCGAGCGAATATATCTTCGGTTTTTGCCCGCCAATCCTCATCAATATCTTCCGGATGAATCCCGACAGCCACCCGGGTCAGCTCCGGACGCAAATGATGCAGGTTCAAAACCGGTTCACACGAGTCCACGCTGACATTTGGCATTATCAGCATTGACACTCCGGCATCAGCCGCACGGTCGACGATCGCAACCGCCTCCTCCGGAAAATTGTCGGCAAAATATGGATGTGTGTGCGAATCAATCATTTAGCAACGATTATTTTTTGCGTCCCGTAAGGCGGTCAAGCAAATATTTGAAACTGTCAAGCCTCTCTTCATCAAGACCTGTGGCTTTGATGGCNTGCATAGCTTTCGCGCTGAAGNGCTCCGCTTCCTTGCGGGCAGACTCGCCGAGTTTCATCTTTTCATATATGCGGCTTACGGTCATCACGCGCATATCTCCTGCCGGCAGACTCATCGCCATTCCCAACGCCTTTGACTCCTCATTGCCGGCAGCCATGCCGGAAACGAGCAGGAATGTCTTTTTACCCTGATTGATATCCCCGCCTATTGTTTTGCCGAAAGTAGCAGGATCGCCAAACGTGTCGAGCCAATCATCCTCAATCTGGAAAGCTATTCCGAGATTTTCCCCATATTCACGCAGATGGTGGCAGGTTTTTTCATCGCAGCCGGCGAGCAGACCCCCGATTTCGGCACACGCGCCAAGCAGAGAGCCCGTCTTCAGGCGTATCATCTCCACATACTCCNCAGGNTTCACCATCTCGCGCTTCTCAAAGTCCATATCAAGNGCCTGTCCNTCATAGACTTCCCGGCTCATGCGATTGAAAACCNGCAAGGCATCGAGAACCTTCGGATTTGGAATCGCCAGTAGCAATTCCTCCGCTATTCCGAGCATCGTGTCACCGGAGAGAATAGCTGCATTCTCCCCAAATTTCTTAAACACACTTTCGCGATTGCGGCGAACCGGAGAGTTATCCATGACGTCATCATGAAGCAGGGTGAAATTATGGAAAAATTCGAGAGCCAAAGCACCCTTCATGACATTTTCCGGAGCAACACCGAAAGCATCAGCTGTCATAAGGAGCAACACCGGGCGCAAGCGCTTCCCTCCCGCCTCCATGGCGTATTCAACAGGAGCATAAAGCGACTCCGGTTTGCGACTACCTATATTCAACTCTCTGAGCGCCTCCTCCACGGCGCCGGCATATTCTGAAATTCTTTTCATTTTACGTATTTATTATATATAGCGCGGGGCACATCCGCTCCGCCGTCATACTCCAAAGCAACCTTAAAACCCTTCATAAAGCGGCTGAAGGTCGAACTATCTTCCGGATTTTTTGCGCAAGCCTTTTGCAGAGCCGCAATTTCCGCATCCACATCTTCCGCACTCTTATGATTTGTGCGTATGGCATTCACATATTCCAAGCCCAATTGATATCCCATCCCCATTGCGTCTTCGGTGGCAGCCAACTTCCGGAGTTGCATTTTCTTATCAAGCGGAAGGTTTTCGGCAAACTCATCGTAAGCGGTGGCAAACGACTGTAATTCCTCATCCTTATAATTTTCGTATGCATAGAGGGTGGCATTAGCCAGCGTATCTATCTTGACCCCCTCGATTTCGCCGAGCGCACCGCGACATATAAAACGCGCCACTGAATCAGGCGTTGCATTTTTCATCACATAAGCCACTTTAGCGGCATCCGTGCGCTTATTGAAATCCTTGGGGAAATCACCCGACTGTTTATCGCCCGAGCAAGCCGTGGCGAAGAAGCCTAAAACACCTATAAAGGCAAAAACCTTAATTTTCATAACAAAATCACTGATAGCCTGAATAAATATTTGCAAAATTAAAAAAAATTAAGGTAAAACCCTTGCCAAATGAATAAAAATCGTTAACTTTGCCTTTCGAAAAATGGAGTGATGCTCGAGTGGCTGAAGAGGCACGCCTGGAAAGCGTGTATACGCCAAAAGCGTATCGCGAGTTCGAATCTCGCTCACTCCGCTGAAAAGAGAGACTTAACGCCTCTCTTTTTTTGTTGGGTGGCGTGTTTGTTGGCTTAGCGGTGGCGACCACCCCCCCCATCCCGGTGCGTGTAATAATAGCGTGCGGGATAATTCCTGATTTTTTATTATATTTGCAATATGTTAGAGAATTTGATAACTGAATTGAATGCTCCGGAAGTCAATCTCACTAATTGCATCTTCCGGATGTTGCTCAGCATGGCGCTCGGCGTAGTCGTCGGTGCTGAAAGAAAACGTAAAGGTCAAATCGCCGGCATCCGAACCTTCGCCCTCATCACCATGGGCGCCTGCCTTGCCATGCTCCTCTCCATATATGTACCTCAGGAATATATGGGTCTCAAAAACGGCGACCCGGGCAGAATCGCCGCTCAGGTCATAACCGGCATCGGCTTCCTCGGCGGCGGCGCCATCATCCGCGCCAAAGGTAGCGTAAAGGGTCTCACCACAGCCGCCGGCATCTGGCTCACCGCCATCATCGGCATGGCTGTCGGAATAGGCATGTATGTTGTGGCAATCTCCTCAACACTAATGATTCTTATCGTATTGGTGATGTTTGACTGGTATGAACACTGGCAAAGCGTCGGGCAGGAGAGTAAAGCCATCCTCATCCGCGTTGATAAAATCATAACTGATCTGAAGCCATATAAAGATCTCTTTGCAAAAAATAATGTGCATCTAAGCACATATTTCGTGGAATATGACTATCAAAAAGAGATTACGGAGTTGAACTTCATGGTATTGGCTCACGCACATGCCGATTTTCTCCCGCTACTCAACGAGTTGCATAATCTCAAACCCACTCTTTCAATAACCCTATCTTCACAAGCCGAAATATGACGACTTCCCCCTCGCGCACAGCCGCTCTGCTGACTCTGCCGATAGCCGCCTCCTTTGAGGGAATGGCTCAGAGCACCATCTCCGATGTCACACAAAAACTCTCCACCGAAATCAACGATTCCGAAACATCCTCTGCCGGTTCGGAAGCTCACACCCAAGGTCTGATAACAGACTTGGCATGGATCCTCCTGCTCGCCGCCGGCGTCACGCTCCTGTTTAAGAAGTTGAAGCAGCCGGTGGTGCTCGGCTACATCTTGGCAGGCTTCATTGCCAGCCCCAAGTTTATCTATCTCCCTTCCATCTCCAATCTTGAGAATATAGAATTCTGGGCAGAATTAGGCATCGTNGTNCTCATGTTCTGTCTCNGTCTGGAGTTCAGCTTNAAAAAGCTGATGAACTCCGGGAGTTCGGCGGTGGTCACGGCACTTATCATCATAACCGGCATGACCCTCGCAGGCTTCGGAGTCGGTTTTCTGCTCCACTTCAACCCTATAAACTGCATCTTTCTCGGAGGCATGATTTCCATGTCTTCCACCACTATAATACTGAAATCACTCACCGACCTGGGCATGCGGCAAAAGAAATTCGCCACGTTGGTCCTGTCAGTATTAATAATAGAAGACCTCTTTGCCGTGTTGATGTTGGTGCTCCTCTCCTCGTTAGCCATGGGGCATGTGGAAGGGATGGAATTGCTCTTCAGCATCTGCAAACTGATGTTCTTCATAATAATCTGGTTTGTTGTCGGCGTCTATATGATTCCGTCACTGCTCAACCGACTGAAAAGATACCTCAATAACGAGACTCTGCTCGTCGTGAGCATGGGGATGTGCTTCGGCATGGCTATCTTTTCCGTGTTGTGCGGTTTTTCAATGGAATTGGGTGCTTTCGTTATGGGCTCCATATTGGCGGGCACCGTCATAGCTGAGAGGATAGAGCATGTCATGCAACCGGTCAAAGACCTCTTCGGATCCGTATTCTTCATCTCCGTGGGAATGATGGTAGACCCCTCTGTATTGGCTACCTACTGGAGTCAGATACTCATATTGGCAGTGGTGGTGATAGTCGGCATGATAATATTCGGCACCCTTGGAATGCTCGTGACGGGTCAGAGCCTTAAAGTGGCTATGGAGAGCGGCTTCACGCTGACTCAAATCGGCGAGTTCTCCTTCATCATCGCCTCCCTCGGCATGTCCTTGGGCGTGCTCAATGCCGAATTATATCCCATCATAGTGGCAGTGTCGGTCATCACAATCTTCACCACCCCCTATTTCATCAAAATGGCATTGCCCACTTATAATTGGGTAGCCCCGAGGCTTCCGAAGGGGCTGCACTTCCTTATAGACCGCTATTCAAAGCAGACCTCCGACGCGAGCGAAACGCGCCGGTTGTGGAAAGATATCCTCTCCCGCTACACCTGGAGAATCATACTTTATTCCGTGGTGTTGGTGGCAATAATATTGGTGTCGCGTCAATTCCTTTTCCCCTTGATGGAGGATTATGTAAAGAATTGGGGTCATCTGCTGGCGACAATCATCACCCTGATGGTCATGTCCCCATTCTTGGTGGCGCTCTCCTTCTCGAGCATCAAGCCCGACGAGCGGATGAAGCTGCACTCCACGGCATCTTTCTATGACGTGCCCCTGATGGCGATGCGCATAGTCAGATACCTCCTGGCATTGCTCTTTGTGGTCTACTTCATCACACTCGCTTATGACGTGACGCGCGGATGGATAGTGGGTGTCGGCAGCTTTATAATAATCATCGGCTTGGCATCCTCGAAATTGATGAAGCAATATAAGAGGATGGAAGATAAATTCATGGATAACCTCAATATCCGTGAAAACATGCGCTCGGGCAGAAACAACAACCTTGTCGACGACCTTCATCAGGCATTCATTCAGGTAGGTCCAAACAGCATCTTTGTGGGAGACAGGCTGAAAGACTCAGGGTTGCGCCACGATNATGGANTCANCATCTNCNGCATTCAGCGTGGTNANATGCTAATACCACTCCCCGACGGTGAAGCGCGCATCTTCCCCGGCGATGTGCTGGGAGTCATCGGTACGGACGACCAAATCAAAGCCTTGAATGATGACATAGAGAGGGACGAAGTGAATTTCGCGCAAAACGTATGCGACTGTGCGCCGACGGAATTGCGGAGTCTGAGACTGAGTGAAAACTCGCCCATAATAGGCAAACCCTTGTCGCACACCAATATAAGGGGGGACTACGACAGCATGATAGTGAAGATCATGCGCGACGGGGAATATTTGACCCCTACTCCCGAGATGGTGCTCATCCCCAGCGACATTCTCTGGGTAGTAGGCGACAAACGCAAAATGGACCAAATGAAATAATCCGCAAACGCGTGCCGAATTAAAAATTAAGGGCATGGCGCGTTAGCATGGATTTGCGCGCGTGTTGGTGGCGTGCACGCATCGCGTGCCGGATAAACTCAAATAAAATTTTGAATATATCAAAATTTTATTACTTTTGTAATGTAATTCACATGCACAGCGAGCTCGAAGCTCGCTCACTCCGCAAAAAGGAGAGACTTTATGCCTCTCTTTTTTAATACTTTATCATTATCTTAAACTACTACTTTAAATTATTTAAAGTTGCACTTTAATTGATCATTACATGAAGGATTATATTGAGAGACTCATCTCTCCCGAGATTCTGAATGCACATAAGTTTTTCCCTGTGATTGTAGTGACAGGTCCTCGACAATCCGGGAAAAGTACGTTATGCCGCCGGTTATTCCCCGATTATAAATATATGAATCTGGAGGACATAACCTCCCGAACCGATGCCATGAGGAATCCGGCAGGATACCTGGATTCNCTTGGGGAACAAGGCNATAATTGATGAGGTGCAGAANGTGCCGGAGATTTTGTCNATGATTCANGTCCGTGTAGATGAGTTTAAGGACAGGAAGTATATTCTTACCGGCAGCAGCAATTTTTCATTACTCCGGACAAAGTCTCAATCCTTAGCCGGACGAGCTGCCTATTATACATTGCTCCCCTTCTCTCTATTGGAGCCTAAAAGCATTTTAGACCATCAAAGCACCGACCGAATAATAACCGAAGGTTTATACCCGCGGGTGATTGCCGATGGTTTTCCATTTGAGACTTACTACAGAGGTTACTATAATACATACGTAGAAAGGGACTTAAGGGATTTATTGAGGGTGAAGAATATCATGGCTTTCGATAAGTTNATGCGGCTTTTNGCAGCNCGNATNGGNTCGGAATTTAACGCNTCCNCNNTAGCACGCGAAGCGGAAGTATCATCGGTGACGATCAAGGAGTGGTTATCAATTCTAATGACATCATATATAGCCTTTCCATTGATACCTTATTACAACAATATATCCAAACGTCTCACCAAGATGCCAAAGATATATTTCTACGATACCGGACTGGCGTGTTTTCTCTTAGGCATCAATAACCATGAAATACTGAAATCGCATCAGATGCGTGGAGCTCTGTTTGAGAATCTCGCTATCTGCGAACTTATTAAAAGCCGGTATAATCGAGGGAAAGATCCGAGGTTGTATTTCTATCGTGAGAAATCAGGGTTAGAAGTGGATGTAGTAGCTGAAGAAGGGGGAGGCTTGCATCTTTATGAGATCAAATCCGGAGCCGGTTTACGCTCTAATTATATGCATAACATGGTAAAGGCAAAAGAGACGCTACCAAATGTCTTGGCGACAACCGTCATCCACGATGGAGAAGGCCTCCCTCCCCTATCCGTTGATATCCGGGATATCTGAACTGCAATTTGGTAAAATCCGATCTTGTTATTAAATTTGTATTCCGAAAAATGGTAACAAGTGACCACTTTTCGGAATTGACATGGCAGGACTTGGCGCGTAGCGTGCCATATATGGTAGGCACGTATCGGCGTAGCCGGTGCGTGTAACTTTGCGCGCATGTTTGGTGGCGTGCTCGCTTAGCGAAGCGGCGAGCTTTGCGCGCGTCAAAAGTGTATATTATCATTTTTTTTATTAAATTTCGGGCAAAAATATAATATGCAGAATTCGAAGCCTAAATATTATAAGCCTGTAATCCCTTCAATGCAACGAAGAATGAAGAATATAGATTACGGCGACCCCGGGTTTTATATGCCTACCATTATGCTGAGTGATTATATTCCGCGACTCTCTAAAGTGATCGGGAGAGCATTCAAACCTATTGACCCTGAAAAATACCCTACCACGCCGCAACCCTTAATTCCTGAAACAGATTATGCATTCTCCCCTAACACAAAAATATCCGATTGGGGAACAGTTGTGAGTGAAGAATTAGACAATTTGGAGAAAAAATTCCCTTGCAGAATCAACAGCAGGATAATAATGCCCGATCACATCCATTTTTTGATTTATATAACTGAATATGAACCTCGAAAATTAGGTGGAATTATCTCTCACTTTAAGGGTAGATGCTCACGAAAATTTTGGGATTTAAACCCCCAATTTGAAGATAAGCCATTTTGGAAAGGAAAATATAATGATAAGGTTGTATATGCCGAAAATCATTTGGGGAATTTTTATAAATATATTCAGGAGAATCCACGCAAGTATTTAATACGCAAAGAATATCCTCAATATTTTTATGAAAGATGGGCTTTTGAATTTAATGGGGAAACATATCATGCCATAGGGAATATATTCCTCCTTAATCAACCCGTAAGGATGCCTGTCCGATACAGCAGCAAATATCCCGGCGGCTATTTTGATAAACTGAAGGAATATTGGAAAGTAAACTCAAAAAACGGGGATGTTATCATATCAACTTTTATTAATCCGGAGGAAAGGGCTGTTACGAAGGAATGTGTCAATTTGGGAGCAAAATTAATTTGGATAAAGCCGGACGGGTTTCCGCCACGTTCTGCAGTGAAAGGGGATTTAGCATATAAGATGGCAGCTGAGGGAAGATTATTGATGATAGCACCGGCGACCTACCATACTCAACGCCATAACCTTAGCCGCGACCAATGCTTAAAATTAAATGATTTAGCCGAATATATATCTCGCGAAGATTTATTAGACTCACTGAGCTTACTAAGATAAACACAACCCAACACACGCGCGCAAGGCTCACCGCTTCGCTAAGCGAGCACGCCACCAAACACCCGCGCAAGACGAATTATGAATTATGCACGGCGCGCGTAGCGGAGCGGATAGGAATATATGATCGCTCCGCGGCTATATGGCGCGCATGCAATCGCGCGGGGGGGCTTGCAGATTTCGGAAAAAATTTATAAATTTGCAGTTGATGTTTTCCCGCCTAATCGGTCGGTAAGGCACTTTCTGTATGCAACATTCTGATGTTCAAGCAGCTATGAAAGCGCAGGAACACTTAGGAATACTTGCNTTTCAGAGCATGAAAACGCGGGAAAAAAGTCATGANNANCCCTTGAAAAGGGTAAAATCATGGCGGAAGGAGGTTAAAAAAATCAAAAAAATAAAAAATAATATTAACACATTAAAAAAGCTGACTAACAAAAAAAAACAGAAAGGAAAGAAACAGAAGACATGAACAAACTTTGCCGGAGGATGGCGGCATGTCATCACGGCAGCGACGAGACTCGCAACGACGGTTTTATCAAACCTGAAAAACTTAGGCGGAAGTCGGCACGAAGCCGGCGGAAGCAAAAAAAATTAAAAATCTAATAACTTAAAAATTAATCAAATACTAACAACTTAAAACAACGCTAACATGAAAAAACTATGCTTTTTTCTAATGTCAATGCTAATTCCGATATTTGGATTCGCAGCAGATTATTGGTTTGTTGGGAATCCTTTTAATGATTGGAATTTTAATGACAGCAGCTCCGCACCATTTGTCAATGCAGGAGATGGGGTTTATTATTACAAATATAATAAAACCCTAAATTCCAATAATACTTTCCAAATACAACTTGGACTCGGACATGCACAATGGGACGCTTATGGAGGTTTTTATATTTATAGTAATGAAGGAGGTTCCTCTATAGGTCGCACTCAGAGTGTTGGATGGAAGACTAATGCTGAATGTCAGATTAATCTCCCCAACCCTCTGTTTGTCCTCATTCCCGACAAAAGCAGTGATAAACAAGGAAACACAAAAGTTAGATTTTATCCGGAATGGATTGTTCTACATAGCCAATTTAATAATTCAGGCTGGTCTGATGTTATGTTGAAGTGGGATAATACAAATGCTTGCTTTAAAGCTGACGTAAATATCACCCAAAGCAATCCACAGTTCGGTTTTAAGTTCGTACAATCCAATAGCATCAACGGAACCGATTTTCCCAGTAGCTGGATGGGTTGTGGAGTAACTATGAAAAATGCTGACCAAAAATATGATATCAATGAAGGCAGCTCAAACAATTCTCAACTTTCCGGGATTGCGGCAGGTGATTACACTTTCTACTTCTATCCTCTGACCAATCAGGTTGAGTTGAAAAAGAAGAGTGTGACTCCCACCACAACTCCCACCGAAATCACTATCACCAACAAATATACAGGTGAAATTTTTGGCTCAACAAAAACTGCTACTGCAGCAATCTCGGCAGCAACTAAATCGTTGACCCTCCCAAATCAGATTTTAACTGACGACGGACTTCTCGTAACAGTTAAATATGCTGATAACACAACTTACTCTTTCGGAACAAGCACCAATTCTTTCAATGCAAGTTCTGCAACCGCACTCTCTAAAAAGACCAACGCTACCCAAACCGTAAAATTGGCTACCCGAAAATCTGTAGATTATAATGTAGTCTTGACATGGGATTATACCGCAAATGCGGCTGAACCCACTAATGTTAAGATTACTGCAACTCCTCAGACTATGGCTGGCTCTGCAATCAACTACTANCTNTATAAGGNNGGTGANGNNNTNAGCAATGCTGTCAAATTTAATTATGTCAAGAATGCCAACGGCACTGATTACCGTTATTATCTTGATTCTGACCTTACTCTCGCAGCAGGTGCAGGATATAAGATTTTGAGAGAAAAAGACGGAGCTCCGACTTTAATCGGCGCACTCTCATTGAATAATGCAAATCTCAGTCTCGGTTCTCAGACAACTGTTTCAAACATTGCAACCGGCTACATCAAGACTTCCTCAGCATTGACAAATCCGAAGTTCCTGTTCTGGTATAATAACAATGACCCTGTTTTGATTGTGAACAACCAGTTTGTATATTCAATGAAGAGAGGTTCTACCAAGACAGTTCTTTCAGGCAACGATACAGATGGTTATAAAGCATCTAATATAAACATTACAAGCAGCACAAGTCAGACTTTCGGCGTTCAGACCACTTTAAGCACAAGTGGTACGTTTGTAATCAATTGGTATAGCGGAAGCGGCGTGACAGTCAACCACGCGGGCGACTACACATTGAAAAAAGATGCCGGCAATGCCACTATCGCACTTGCAGCCGACACTTATAATTTCGCTTTCTATCCCGCTTCGGGCAAGTTGACAGTTTTAGCCCAACCGAAATATTATGCAATCTTCGGTGACGTAACAGGTGGTTGGACAAATTACGTTCCATTCTCTACTCAGCCCGATGCAGAAGGTTATTACTCTATTGCTCTAAATGCAAAGAAGGGTGATTTCCTTATTTGCGAAATGAAAAGCGACACCTATAATGACAGTAATAGAAACGGAAATTATTGGAGAGGTGCTACCATTAATGCTGAAGACGAGGTATACCAAATGTCGGGAGACGGCAACAATAATAAGTTGAATCTTGAAACGAGCAAATATACTTTCTACTTCAATCCGAAAACCGGAAAAGTGAAAGTTGTAGGCGACCATGCTTTCTACGCTCTTCAAGGTGATTTCGTAGAATATACTGAAGATAGCAACGGCAGCACTGGTGAACGCGCAGATTGGGGCACTCAAATGTTTGTTGCCTCGTTAACACCCGGCGTCTACACATACACAGCTTCCATTTCAGACTTATCTGAGGAAAATCCCGGCAAATTCGGCATAAAGAAATCTGCATCAGATTCCGTTACTGCTACCGAAACAGATTTCATCTCCGGTGATGGCATGAAAATCACTAAAGAAGGTGAATATGCTTTCTCAGGTGATGATGAGGATAATTATGCTACATTAGTTCTGGAAGATGGTACTTACACCTTCACCCTTGACACTAATTTCAATCCTTTCCATCTGACTGTTGAGAAGGAGCACGGCTACTTCCTTTATGGTGAGTTCAACAACTGGTTAGCTCAAAATGAAGATTGTCTTGAATTCAAGCCCGTTGAAGGTTCCGACAATACATACATTGCTGAATATAGCGGCATCATGTACTCCGGCGACAGAGTTGGTGTGCTCCAGGACTTGGATGAATTTCAAAAATATCAAGGCTCCGGCAGAAAACTGAAAGATACAGACCTTGGCGGTGTTGCACAAACACTTACTTACACAGCCAAGCCGAAAGCCACCAACGACCCGATGCTCGACGGCACAATCCTGAATCCGGTATTCACCCTGACAGTCGTGAATGGTAAGAACATTACCCTTTCAGTAACTGCCAAGACCCGTACGGATAAGGTTACCAACAAAACAGACTTCAGCGACAACAATACATTCGTATTGAAAGGCGCAGGTTTGAAAGTAACGAAGATAGACGGTTCAATCAAAAGCTTCGAAAATTGGCAAACAGGTGATGATTTGGTATTCCAAAAATCAACCAATGAAAAATTTGATCCAAATGCCGGCTGGCTTGTCGTGAAGAATGTAACTTTCGGAACATACAACAATTCCAACAAATTCGGTATCGTTCGCGGTAAGAATAGTGGCGGTAAATACCCTCAATTCAAAAAAGATGATAATGACAGTTTCGGCTGGATATTCGCTCAATATGCTGATAACAACATTGTAAAGGCTCAAAACCTGACTCCATGTTCATACGAATATGTCACTAACAACGACGGCTCTACAAAACAAATCAGCGGCACTAACTTTGCGCCGGAAGCAAACGGGATCTATGACGTTTACTTCAACCCGAACACTATGGAGATAACATTCGGCGGCACGAAGAACATGCAGTTCTNCGGNGATATCNCTGCNNACGACAGCTGGGGTTCAANAGAAATGACTCTTAGAGAAGATGGNAGNNGGGANATCAGATTTGAGAATTGCGTNGGCGGTAAGTATCGTTTCCGTATGGCAGACCCATCCGTTACCGGCGACAATGCAAACAATGCTTGGATTTACTATGGTTCTCCGATTGACAACACAAATGTCAACAGCAATATCATCAACAAGAGCGGCACTTATAAGGTAGCTATGACAGGCATGAACCCCGGTCAGGAACAGTGGATAAGCCATCTTACCGGCGACTACACATTCATTCTTAACACTGACCCAACACATCTGGAGCTTGAAATCGTGAGCAATATTGAGGGTCAGGATGAATCAGTGCCCGTTGCTCTTTACGCCGTATTCCGCAATGGCGATGACTATGAGAATGTCGATGGCACCATGGTGATGAACAACCGTCGTCCCGGTGAACACGACGACAACGGCATCTATCAAACACATGGCATGAAACTGTTGGTTATGTATTCCGACGGCACAAGCAAATATCTTGTCAGCAAGTCAGGTGATGCCGTTTCAGGCGAAAGCGAATTGGTATTGTCGAATGATTTGGCTTACGTTGACTTTGATTTCGGACAGGACTACAAGAACAACAACTATAATATCTATGTTGATTGGGCTGACATATATAATGCTAAAATCAAAGTAGAATCTGTTGGTAGTGCTGAAGACCCCGACCCGGCTAAATTCAATAAATACCTTATCTGGGGTAACACCTGGAACTCACCTCAATGGGGTGCTGTAAGTGACTTTATGACACCGGATAAAGATGGCTGGTATAAAGCTGAGAATGTTCAGTTTGACGGCACTCACTTCGGCATCATGAGATGTGATGAGAACGGCGTTCAATTCTCTAAGAATAACGGTCATACACAACACGGCTGGTATTATGGTACTGCCGATAAGTATTATATTGCAGACGGCGAACTGTATCCCTGTGTGAACGAGGCTGAAACATTCTGTAAGAGAGACAATAACAACTATGTATATGAATATGATAAGGATCATTTAGGTGGTCATAACCTCGTGCTTCCTCAACCAGGCATCTATAATTTCTGGTTCAATCCTACAACTGAACAAATCCGCATTGAAGGTCTCCAATACACTCCGACCATGGCTACGGTTTACTTCGTTAACCATAACTTCCAGTCTGAGAGCGTAACTCGCACCAAATTAGAGACCAAGAACAAGAACATCAAAGCATACGCTTACAATAATGAAGGTGTAGACCCGAATGGCGGTGTTAACTCTCAAAACGACACCAATGCTGCATGGGGTGGTGTGGAAATGACAAAACTTTCAAAAGATGATGCGAAATATAAGGATTTGTTTGCCTCAGTTGACGGTGCGGACGTAGATATTTACAGCTATACTTTCGACATCAAACGTTTCCCGCAAATCATCTTCAATAACCACGAGAATAACAATGTAAGACAGACCCGCAACTTGCGTGCTGTTGCTGATGGTGTTTATTATCTTGATGATGAGTTCCTCCCCTCCAACTATTATCGTTATTTTGAAAATACAAACTCTTCATTCTTCGACATATATCCGAATGAATATAGCGATACTCCGTCAAACACTATCTATGTTGACGTAACCGAGTTTACTCAAAAAGCTCAGGAAGGCACCGATATTTCATTCTCAATCGGCTATATGAAGGATGGTCACTATTACGTTACAACAGGTATCCGCGGCACAACTACCGGTAACCTTGTAACAATNGGTGACAAACAATACGTTGCNTTGTCAATGACNGAACTGGCAATTCCTNACGGCACGNTGATNAACCTTAACGTCTGGGAAGGTACTGGCAAATTCNATTTGGATAAGTGCCATATCAACGTTCACCAGCACGACACTCTGATTGAGTTGGAAAACTGTCCCGACGGCGACCGCGCTCTTGCATACGGCGATGTTAGAACAGGCGGTGGCATCAAGTATGTTGACGGTGGCATCTATACCCGCAATATGCTCGATTACGAAGAAATACCGACAATCTTCGAAGCTAACAAACCTGCTGAATTCTGGATTGTGGGTGCCGGCGCAGGCTTGAAACTCATCAATGCTTCCGGAGCAGAAGTTAAGGGCGATGACACAATGCTCGAACTCGCAAAAGATGAAGAAGGCGAAGACAAGACTATGCGTTATGTCATGCCCTCAGTTTCACCGAAGGCGGAATTCACATTCAAAGCNCTTGTCAATGGCAAATGGTATTATTATGAGACGAAAGACAATGCCATGCNATCTATGAAACCGGCAGTTCGTTATNATGCCAAAGGTCAGACTTCAGCAGAAGGTCAGGGCTGGTATGGTATCAACCATCCTGATGCATCCGGTATTTNCAAGTATGATATCANCTTCGACTGGGCTNNTCAGGATATCTACGCTCTCGGTAATNCCGACAAGCCCGACTTCCAGATTGCACACGCAACCGGTAGAAACGAGAAATATAAGGACTTGAACTACTTCGTTGTTGACGCTGTTGCCAACGATAAGCATGCAGNCAGCAGCGGCNCTGCAAGTTNGTCANTCGACAACGGCGGTGGCGACATCGAACAACCGGTAACTCCACTCGTTGTTAAACACAACAAGAAATTCGCAGGTGTACAAGGTCAGTTGAACGAGGATGATTATACCAATGTTACGGTTAAAGTAAGCCCCACCGATTCTTATAAGCATTATTTCATGACCGGCGGCATTAACAGTCTTCCTCATTATAGCCAACTGAGTCCTTATTATGGAACTGACACTGAAGCTCTCGCTGNCNNTGCGCNGNTTGATATGAAGGCNTATACGGCAGGTGANTATCTCGTGTCTANCTCCAACCCGCAGATAGAAGATGNGAATGGTCAGATTGTCTGGAACAACTCCAACAAGAACATTACAATGAAGGTTAGACCAACAATCGAATCTGTCGGTCTCGCAATCAATGGTAAACTTCTTGTTCCTTCAGTTGAAAATGGCTCTGTTAACCACGGTGGTGATCTGAACTTGGTTCTCAATCCTGAAGAAACTGCCTATAAGACAGGTACTCTCGAACATCCTATTACGTGGAAACCTTCTGAGAAAGTTTGCATGGAAACTTGGATGGGCGAACCTAAGAATATCCGTATCTTCTTCCGCATTGAGAATGGTCCTCAACAGGCTCCGGCAAGACGTTCCGTAATCCGCAGAGAGGCTTCTTCATTGGAAAAAGATGGAGTTTACCCACTCGCTGACGGTATGACTCAATACAGCCTCCAGAACACTCTCAATACTCAGAAACTCGGTTTGACAAAAGATTCTACAGAACCCGCAAATGTTACAATGCAGGTAGAACAGAATGGTGTTCTCGGCAAACCGCAAAATGTAAATGTATATGCTGTTAAACCTGACAACATGCCTACAGAAATTGAAGAAATCGAAGCAGAAGAGATCTTTGATGAAGTAGAAGGTGTTGATGCAGATGCAGTGGTCTATGATCTCAACGGTTTCCGCGTGAACAGTGAGAATCTCGTTCCCGGCGTATATGTCGTAGTGAAAGGTGATAAGACAGAAAAGATCCTCGTGAAATAAATGTTTATTATGGTGCGCGGTAAACCGCGCACCCATTAAACAAAAATAAGGGGATAAAAAAGCGAGTCAATTCGCGCATCCCTAAAACAAAAAAACACGAAACAATGATAAAAAAATCCGAGCGCGTCGAGCGCCCGGATTTTTTTGTGTCCTGTAATCTATGATTTTCTTCGGCGCGCGATGCGCGCTGATGGGGAAAACTTTTTGGGATTGATAGGCGTTGTGATGTTATAAGAAAATTTGGATATTATGAAAAAATTTGCATTTATCATCGCGCTCGCACTCGCCGGCGCTCTCAACACCCCCCATGCCGAAGCATGCTCACGCGTACTGTATGAAGGTAATGATTCACTCTTCATTGTAGGTCGTTCGCTCGACTGGAAAACCCCGATTCCGACAAACCTGTATGTCTACCCGCGCGGAATCCATAAGGTCGGTAGCGACAAACCGGGTGCCGTGGAATGGACATCAAAATATGGAGCGGTATATGCTGTGGGTTATGATGGCGGCGTCACCGAAGGTATGAACGAGAAAGGGCTGGTGGTAAACGGTCTCTTCTGCAAAGGGACTGTCTACGATAATGCGAAGACGGCTACCCGCCCCCCGATGTCAATGGCTATGTTCGTGGCTTGGCTTCTTGACTGCAACGAAACTGTCGAAGAGGTAACCGCCGTGTTGAAAGAACATAATTTCTCGCTCTCAGGCGCAACTTTCGATGAGGGAACAGTATCGGCTCTCCACTGGGGCGTTACCGACGCGACCGGCAAAAGTATCATTTTTGAATTTAATCACGGGGATATCAACATTTATGACATGGGTGATTATCTTGCCATGACTAACGATCCCAACTGGCCATCCATGACAGCCATCATCGATTATTGGAACAAGAAGGGTGGACAAAACACTCTTCCCGGCACTGTATCCTCCCCCGACAGGGCTGTACGCGCCAATTATTTCGCACATCATGT
>WFMC01000203.1 GCA_009177205.1 Bacteroidales bacterium | reverse complement strand
AATGCACATTTTCCGTTTCGTATTGTTCATTAATTGAACCTAATCCGGTAAGTTCCCAATGTAAATTAGAATGGGCGACATTTAAATCCCCTTTATTGCGCCATTTATATNCCTTAGAGATTATTTCAAATAACGATNTTATTCGGCANCCAAAATNGCAGAGGGAATCACGAATTGTCTCTGCGTTTACCTGCTCGTTAAGAATCTGCATTATAAAATCACGATACTCGTTTTTTAAATCGGCAGCCTGAGAAATCATGAAGTCTTTTTGCGTTCGATTTTTCACAACGACTGTAGAAGTATAGATTGCTATAATAATCGCTGCAATTGACAACACATCACCAAAAGAGATTTCCATCGGCTTTTCAATGTTTAGAAGTAGTAGTTTGCGGAGCAAGTTGTTCTTTGCGTCTCAAAGTCCATCTCGGTAGAGTCCAAGAATATATTTTTTCACGCAAATGGGGAGCATTGTTAGAAACTATCTCTATATTATTTTTTACAGTTTCTTCTCCAAAATCATATACCAATCTCCCGAATGATTCATCCAAAAAAGAAGACAGATACCCATCGGTGCCATCAAGAATCACTCTCAATTTAACAGAAGATTGCAAAGCTTCTTCAAACCATGATTTAAGACATTTATTATAAAAATCTTCTCCCGAATGATTTCCCTGTTCGTTCAGTCTCGGACCTGGTCTCATTGAATAATCTGCAACTTTTTTAATTATAAGGTTTGTAGGTTCCATTTTTGAATATTGTCTTTTGAGAGTTCAATTGAATAAAGAGTTCCGGGGAAATTCACATTTAGGTCGCTGGTTTTTCCGGTAGAAAGTTCTACGGATGCTTTATTACTTATAACGTAAGTTTTGCCAAGATATTTTTTAGAAACATCCTCAAAAATACCGGGCAGACCGGTATTTCGGTTTGGGTCAAGTGTTGATGACTGATAGTCCCCTTTGAAAAGTTTATATAACGTTTCCGAATCTTGCTGAGCTTTAAGTAATGCGATAACTTTTTGCTTAAGAAGCAAATCAAGAGTTCCAAGAATACCTTTCCCTATGTCTGCCATCATTATTATGCACTTGTCATCCTCATAGTGGAAAGACATAAACCAGTTTTTCCTTGTAGCATCATCCTTATTTGCGTGTTCAATCGAATTTAGTTGTATTTCGCCCAGTGCATTATATAGGGGCATATATTTATCCTTAAAACCTGTCAGATGTTGCATTACATTTTCCACATGAGGAGCAATAACATCAGTATTTACTACATCAAAACCGGCAATTTTATCTTTACTTTTCTTATGAACTTTCCAATTAGGTTTGAGGAAGGTGAAGAAATCAGAATCCTCAAGAACTCGAAGTGTCTGTTCATCATTAGGGGCATGTCCTTGAACTGTCTTACCGAGCCGGTTAAAGTAATTGATTAAAGTTAAGAGTATAATAATTCCGGCATTATCAATCTTTTTCAAAGAGCTCAAATCAATATAAACGTCCTTACGCGAATCAAATTTGCTGTTGAATTCATCAATAAATCCATTGAGCGTGGAAGTAAACGAATCGTAATTGTCCATAAACCGGAAATCCTCCGGAACTGTCAATTTCAGCATTGGACGATAATCTTTGCTTTGACCGGGGAAGAATTGAGAATATCTATCTGTGTGAGAACGCTGATGAATTTTTATTTTTGCATTTGGAAAAGTATTTTTCTTTTTAGCCCTATTCTTGGCTTTACTCTTTTCTCGAGCAAGTTTCAACTGCCACAAGTGCAATCGTTTCCCCGATAAATATTTCCTTTTACCCCGTTTCATCTCGTACCTGTACTCCTAAATAACGATTATTCGTATTAAGCCAATATTATACCTATAGATAATNATCAATTTTTCGGGAGCCGTTTCATCACTNTACATGGATTGCCNTAGGCTACTACATTGTCTGGCATGTCTTTANCCACAANAGAACNNGNTCCAATAGTAACATTTTTCCCTATTCTAATGCCTTGTTTGATAACGCTACCAACTCCAATCCATGAACATTCTCCTACTTGTACACATCCACTCAAAGCGCAACCGGGAGCTATATGAACGAAATCAGAGATAATACATTCATGATCTATGGAGGCGCCGGTGTTGATAATGCAGTGTTTGCCTACTTTTGTATCGGCATTGATAATCACCCCGGGCATTATAACTGAACCTTCACCTATTACGGCAGACGGAGAAATAATAGCAGAAGAATATATTGCTGTTGCATAGGCACAATCATAACGTTCTGAAATTAACTTACGAACATTATTTGAACCGATAGTAATTATCAATGGACCTTCTACTTCCTTTTCGGAAGAGTTGAAAACTTTTTTGTCAAATATTTCTTTGTATTGTGGGGCATCATCATACAGACACCCGANATTGTTCCCTTGATTGGCAATAATATCCATCACCACCTTGGCATGACCACTTGCCCCAAAAAGATTAATTGTTTCCATTAAAATATTCCATTGTTGCAGTTGTGGCAGAATTAATATCTTCTCGAGCAATAACTTTTTTTAGTGTGGTCAACACTACTTTGCAATCAGTCAGAAATGAAAGATTATCAACATACCATACATCCAACTCGAATTTCTTGCCCCATGAAATGGCATTACGTCCATGGCATTGCGCCCAGCCGGTAATTCCCGGACGCACTTCATGGCGCCGTGCTTGTTCCGTGGAATAAAGCGGCAGATATTGCACAAGTAAAGGTCTCGGACCAATCAGTGACATTTCCCCTTTCAATACATTCCAAAGTTGTGGCAATTCATCAATAGAGGTGGAGCGCACGAATCTTCCGACTTTCGTAAGTCTGTCGGCATCCGGTAATAAATTGCCGTTTTCATCCCGTTCGTCAGTCATTGTCTTGAACTTCACAACCTTGAAAATTTTGCCGTTCTTGCCCGGTCTCTCCTGAAAGAAAAATGCACCTGCACCCTTATTGGCAAAATGTAGCCAAAGTGTTACACAAGCAAGTGGGATTGATAAAACCACAAGCGCTCCTCCGGACGCAAGAATATCTATCGTCCTTTTAAAATATTTCCTGTAAAGCATTGAAAGATTTGAATACCGGTTAAGCTAAAGAAAGATAGAACTCCTCCCAGGCTTTTACAATTTTTTCTGCGGGAAAAAGCTCAAGTACCCGTTTACGACCATTTTTGCCCATTCTTTCTCTTTCCTGAGGATTATCATAAAGATATTTCATAGCCTCATATAAGGACTGAACA
This sequence comes from Bacteroidales bacterium, assembly GCA_009177205.1. Lineage (GTDB taxonomy): Bacteria > Bacteroidota > Bacteroidia > Bacteroidales > Muribaculaceae > Lepagella. The sequence continues at coordinate 3,342 of WFMC01000203.1, read as the reverse complement.
TCAGCCACTTTACACCTGATTCCCGTTTCGTTATCCGCAATAGTATCTGCCATCCCATAAGCATCACTGCATATCACCGGTAATCCCAAGCATGACGCTTCGACTATACTCATTCCAAACCCTTCGCGATATGATGGGAGACAAAATACATCTGCAACTTGAAGAGATAATTCCGGAGCATTTGTATAGCCGGGATAATAAAAATTCTCACCTTCTTTTATATTCTTATATTCATTAAGACGGGCTAAACATTCTTCTTCATCGCGACCCCAAAGAATTAATACAGCACTAGNNGAGCTTTCTACCAATCTNTTGAACGCAGAAAGCNATTCAAATATTCCCNTATCTNTATTAAGTCTGCCTAAAAAAGCAAAAACTACTTTNNCTTGTCCTATCTTACGATTNTCTCTTTCNTGTTTCCGTGCTTCAATATTAGGTGTAAATTTCTTTGTGTCTGCACCGCATATTGAGCCTGCACCTAATNCTTGGGNATTAGTTTCAGAAAGCACACCCTCTTTTATTAGAAATTGCCTTTGCGATTCTCCGTCAACTAAAATATGATTATCACAAGCGGCAATCACTTTATCCATTGATTTTAAAAGGGTTCTCATAAAACCCTTTCTGGTTGCCCAAACTTGACCGGTAAAAATATGTATTCTGTGTTTAATTCCGGCAAAATTTGCAGCCAGAGAAGTCACAAGCCCTGCTTTTGGAGTAAGAGAATGAACTATATCAAAATTCTCCTTCCTCAGAAATTTTGAAAGTTTAATAACCGCAGCTAAATCATTCTTTATATTAATACCTCTCTCTATCTTAATATGATGAGTTTCGCTAAGACCCTTCATTTGAAAATCCGGATGCTGATTGAAATCTCCGACGAGAGTTATTTCAAAATTTTTTGACAGATTCTCAATATGATCCTTAAGAAATGATATGGCAGAAATTGGAGTTGCCACTACGAAACAAACTCTTTTCATAATGTCTGTTTATGTAATATATTATATATAAATGAAGGCATCAACCCGACTATTAAGGGACGTAAAGCGAAAAGTTGATAATATATTGGAAGATGAAACATTATAAATCCCTTACTTTTTAATCTTGCCTCATTTAAATATCCTTTGAAATTTCTTCTTTTTTTGGCATTTCTATCATCCCTCATATTATAAATTGGAAAAGACAGATTATATCCTTTATATCCAGCTGTATACATTTTAAACCATAAATGGTAATCTTCAACTCTTAATAATTCGGGTGCTACGGAATATCCTCCAACTTTATCGTATGCTTCTTTTCTTACCATACATGGCGCGNNNNAAAAANNAGTNCCNCGNAAGAAATCTTTTTTNNTGACCTCNCCAACACGCTTTCCGGTTCTAAAAATTCCATATTCATCAAAATAATTCATAGGTCCGGAAACTATAGCATATTCTGTATGAGTATCCAAGAATTCGATTTCTTTTTCGAATCTATTAGGTAGAGAGATATCATCTCCATCCATTCGGGCTATATATTCGGTATCCGCATATTCCAAGCAATGATTAAGAGTGTAATTGAGTCCTCTATTCCTGTCATTCTTTATCAAGATGAACTTACCGGGATATTTTTCCACATATTTTCGTGCAACTGAATATGTATCATCGCTTGAGCCATCATCACACATTATAACTTTAAATCCTTGATAAGTTTGAGCTAAAAGGGAATCCAATGCTTCTGCCAATGTAGTAGCACAATTATAAATTCCCATGATTACAGAAATTCGATAATCCTTATTTATCATTATGAAATCCTTTAGTTCTAATATTAAAAAATACTGACAAAAATCAATTGTGCCAATAAGATAAGAACTGTATAACTTGATTGTTTTACACCCCAAATATTGTACCTTACAAGAGGATACAGCAAAACGAATGGATATAACGACCATGAAAGAGCTGCAAATCGGTTGTTATATGCCGCATAAATAAACACTACCCACACGGCATTTGCTAAAATATAAGTATTTAACAGGATCTGATAAGTCCTGTCCTTAATTCCTTTTTTAATAGTTACATACCAACCAAACAAAATCGGCATTGCTGAATATATTAGGAAATCCCATCTAAAACCGGTTTGACTGAATCCGGACATAACATCGCTATCATCACCTCTATCCAGATATTTCCCGGCTTTACCCGTTTCGTCAAATAAATCCACACCTACATTAGCCAAAGCGTTGCCAAAAAATAGAGAGATAATAATCGCTATGACCCAAATAGAAATAGCAAAATTTGTGTTTTTTACCACCAAATATGACGCAATTAATGCTGCTAACAATATATAGATTGAATGATGAAAATAATAGGAACACCAAATTAAAAATACACCAATTAAAATACTTTTCCAATCAAATTTTTTTATTGCGACTAATGTTATTCCTAATGTAAAGAGACTAGTTGCATCCGCATTCCTAATACCATTTATTGCACCTGAATAAAATGTAAATGAGGTTATAATAAATAGAAACGCTAACAAATAATTATTGGGAAACCATCTCTTAATGACAAACATTAAAGGTAAGATGTATATAGCAGCTACTACAGTAAACCAAGCACTTACTGAAAAATCCCAATCTGCCATCTTTTGCATGATTAAATCGAAAAAAACATCCGTTCTCCAATTTAATCCTCCGGAGTCTGTAATGGTATTTCTGTAATATGCGTCTGGATTTGTTTGCATTAATTTAAAATAATTTGCATATCCCTCAGTATCCATCATATAACCACGAATGTCATTCTCGTATGGTCTGAATCCAAAAAATATAATGAAGAATATAGCAAACGCCCAAACCGCCATTCTCCATAAAGCGCCTTTTTCTATTCTTAATTTTCTATTTGTTGGATTCATATAATAGATAATTCCAACAAATGACATAAGCCAACAAATAGCTAAATATATAGGATGATATTCTTCAAAAGCAAACATTATAACTAACTATATTTTTAGTTTTCAGAATTTTTATTTATGCATCCATTCCTTGTGTCGCTCTTTCAAGGCATTAACAAGATTCTCCGCAACCTTTTCTCCTTTGAAATTTTCACGAACAAACTCGCATCCTCTTTTTGCAATCTGCTCCAATTCCGCTTGTTTTTCCGGACGTTCCCAATATTCAACAGTTGCTTTGAGCCCCTCTTTAGTTCCATCGTATGTAATATAATGCACCCCCGGAATTAAGCCATAATCTCTATACATTGGAGAATCCAATCCGATATAAGCACTCACGCAAGCCATCCCCTCAACAAATCAGATACACGGAACACCCCAAAAATCATAACCAAACAAGACAAATTATCACTCAAATAA
>WFMC01000015.1 GCA_009177205.1 Bacteroidales bacterium | reverse complement strand
TTATCTCAAAATTGATGACTCATTATTCTTCGCATAAGGTGTTAAAAGAAAAATTCAAGAATTTTTCATTAATTCTGAAAGAATTGGAATTGGCAGATTTGCCTGATGATGAAATAAAGGTGATGTGTGAGAATTGCGGAGAAATTACTTCTTATGACGCCGATGAGTTCTGGTGGGATTGGGAACCTGTCTCATCTGAAGAGAGAGGAATGGGGAGCGAACAGTGTTTTGAGTGTCACGAGCAACCCAATTGCAGGGACTGTGGGGCTCTTCATCAACTCAGGTTTGAAATGTATCAATATCCCCTTAATGTCGTTAACTATGCTTCCGTGGAGGCGGAAAGCGGTTGCAAGATTGTTGCTGAGCCCGATATGATTGATTATATTCATCACGATAGATATGACACCTGCGTCAGGTGTGGAGGAATCGCAAGTGATTGCAACGATGAGGGGTTTTGTCAGGCTTGTATGGATGAATTTGACTATGAAGTCAATCGGGATGATTAAATCATCAATCATTCCTGATAAATCTTTGCATAGGCCGAAAGAAGTTAAAGATATTTGAATACAGAATGAGAGACGCTTTTTTATGATGCGGTTGTTGCTATATTCCCGGGAAAATAATGTGTATTTCGGTTGGGATACTGATTCCGATTGGATTGATGGCTTCTTTTTGGAGATCATTAAGAATTGCACGATTCTTTATGATTTTGGAAAGATGGGAATGGCAATTGATTGTGATGAAAAGGCTATAAATTTTTTCGCGGAAGTCTCTAAAAAATACAGAAACGAATCTCGATTTCAATCTTTAAAATTATCTTCGGCTTTTTGCCGGAAGAATTTAGGAGAACCCATTTTTTTATTCAATCAGATTGAAGTGTCGGATTGGATAAGACATTTAGCAATTCAATTCTTGCAGTGCGGAAAATCAAGTGATTTGATTAAGCCGATTTTGGATAAGCAGTTGCACGATGGAGAGAAAATGCAAGAAGTATACGATTATCGTGCGTTCGGGTTTGACGGGATAAAAGTCTATATCGGGGAGCCGGATAAGGATAAGAGAGTTTGTCGCTTCTGTGGAGAAGCGGGCAAAGAAAAATTTTCAAAAGATGAATCTCATGCCATTTCTCATTCTTTGGGCAACACATTATTGTTTTGCAATGAAGAATGCAAGGTTTGTAATCATTCGTTAAATGAAATTGAGAATGATTTAATATCCTTGATGAGGGTTCGTCAGGCATTATATAGAATTAAAAGAAAGAAGTCTTCTAATGCTCCTTGTGTGGAAGGGCAGGACTTCGTGATTAAGCCCGATGCAAATGGCTACCCTCAGTTATATTTAATGCAGGAAAAACTCCCGGTAGATTGGAAAACTCGCAAAACATTTTCACATAGACTAAATTTAAAGTATGAAACCAAAGACCAGGATATCTATCGTGCTTTGGTGAAAATTGTTATTGATCTGGCTCCATCGGAATATGTGTCTGNGTTTAAGGAGACAATCAAGTGGCTAAGNTCAGGCTCTCACTNTCAACCNGATTCNCTCCCATCAATTCANTATGCAATTTTGCCTCCGAATATTTTCTATGACCAACCGGTGGCAGAGATTTATTTTTATAAGAGAGGTGATGCAAAATTGCCATATTGTTGGTGCAACTTGAGAATCTTTGACATGTGTTATAGATTTGTTGTGCCTTTCGCTTCTCCCGACAAAGGAAAATTCCGAAAGGATAAAGAATTAACGGATTTTTGGCAAAATCTCCAAACCAATATTGAGTTAACATGGCACTCGCAATCATTATTCAACTGGTGGGAGTCCGCACCATGGTGTGATGTTGATATCGACCCGACAAATCCTAACATTCATATTCTTTCGGAGAACGATTCGGTTTTTAAGAATTGTAAACTGCCTGCTGAACCACAATCTGACGTATATCCCTCCTTTAATCCTGAAAACATCAAAATAAAGAATATAAAGAAACTTATATTTAAGGATAACCACAAGAAGGATAAAGTAACCGAGCAAGAGAAAAAAGATTTTAGCTTATACTACAAAGAACCTATATTAAGAATAGATTTGCAGGATGAAAGCATAATGTTTTATCTGAAGATGAGTGCAGGGAATGCTGATGTGGAGAATCAATATTTCCAAATAGAAATATTGATGAGGCTTGGTTCAATGGATTTCGGNANGNAGGTTAAATGCACGGATNATTCTTTTGNAATAAACTATGAGTTCAGCAGAGCCATNATTGACAAAGCACTCAATGAGGCTCAACGTCAGATTATAAATAAGGCTCGATATTCCCAGTTTAAAACATATTCTATTTTTAAAGAATTTTTGGATAATGACCAATTTTATAGCTCATTATGTTATGAGTTGGCATTAATAGACGGACTTTACCGCTTTCCATTTGAATTTTTCCATGGCAATCTCCCGCTACATAAGAGATTTTATTATATAAAAGATTATAAAACGGGTAAGGTTGAAAAAATTTATCCTCATAAAAAACATGATAATCAGGATTGCCAGACAGAAAACACAGATGAAATGTTGAGGTCTTGATTTATTGGAATTCAACATGTGGCGGAATCGTTGATTTTCCCATCTTTATTTTACAATCTCAGTTAAGTTTTCAGAATTTTGTATCGCAGATTTTTTTAACGGGCGATAGATATTCTTGCGTCATGAAGTGCGCCCCAGTATTAACGGATGGGTGTAATGCCATAACATGGGCTAAGAAATTTGAACTCGATGTATGGTATGTCGATAATCTTTCCTTTCTGATAGATTGTAAAGTCGTGTTGATCACACTAAAAAAAGTGATAGCGCGTGAAGATATAAATTCGTCTACCAATGCCACAATGGGGGCTTTTAATGGACACAATTAAAAATTTATAAAATGAAAGATATTGCAATTTATGGTGCTGGAGGATTGGGAAGAGAAGTAGCTTCGATGATAAATCTTATAAATGAGAAACATCCCGACGCCTGGAATCTTATAGGTTTTTTTGATGACGGTGAAGAAAAGGGGAAACAAGTTTCACATTTTGGAAAAGTCTTAGGCAAAATGGAAGATCTCAACGCATGGGAAACGGAACTGAATGTAGTACTGTGCATGGGTTCTCCCAAATTTTTGAAACTCGTCCGCGACAAAATCACCAACCCTAATATCTGTTTCCCAAATCTGATCCATCCGGATTTTGTCACTTTGGATGCTTCTACCTTTTCTATTGGGGAGGGAAATATAATAAAAGGGTATTGCAGTGTTGCCTGCAACGTGAGAATTGGGAATTTTAATATACTTAACGGTTCTATTTCAGTTGGACATGATTCAATACTTGGAAATTATAATGTGGTGATGCCGGGTGTAAAATTGGCGGGAGGAATTCAAGTCGGAAATTGCAATTTATTTGGAGCTAATTCTTTTGTGTTGCAAAAACTAAAAATTAATCATGGCGTAAAGTTGGCTCCTTGTTCTGCGCTTATGCATAAACCCAAAAATGATTCCGAGTATATTGGGGTTCCTGCAAAAATATTTAAATTTTAAACTTAAGAAAAATAGAATAATATGGAAATTAAAGAATTTATTGAAAATTTTGCCAATCAGTTTGATGATACAGACTCGTCCGAAATATTAGCCTCCACCAATTTTAGGAATTTGGAGGAGTGGTCTTCGCTAATTGCTCTGAGCATTATCGCTATGGTGGATGAGGAGTATGACGTAATTCTTAGGGGTGATGATATCAAAAATGCCAATACTGTTGAAGATCTTTTTAATACGGTTAAAAGTAAATTGTAACGGCTTTACTGAAGTTTAATAATTCCCGAATTGTCGGAATGGCTGCCGGCGTGCGAAACATGTAGAGCCTACAATCTCCACAACTGATGCATATAATGCTAAGGTATATATGGAGACTACGGGTATCATGGAAAAGCGGTTTTCAAATGATTTCACCAGTTCCGACCTTGCTCTCTGTGCGTCTGAGCAATTGATTACAGATTTAGGTTGAAACAAGGAGGATATATACGGCTTGATTTTTGTAAGTCAGACTCCGGATTATATTCTTCCGGCTACTTCTTGTGTGCTTCACGGCACAATGGGACTGAAGAAAAACTGTGTTTGCCTTGATATTTCTCTTGGTTGCTCCGGTAGGAAAAGCATAATCGGTTGCTCTTTCGGAGTGGGGCTTTCTTGGGGTACTGTAGCTTTCGACACAGATAATCTGATTTTATCCAATTTAGTAGAATTATAATTTGATGAAAAATATAACTGAAACTCCGTTCAGTCTTGAAGGGAAAAAAATTCTCATTACCGGCGCTTCCTCCGGAATTGGGAGAGCTACAGCTGTTTTGGTTTCCAATCTTGGGGGCGAGATTCTCGCAGTAGCACGAAATACGGAACGTTTGGCAGAGACCTTGGCTTCTCTTTCAGGAGATGTAGATTCCCACACTTCTTTTTCAGTCGAATTGACAGATTATGAAGCAATAGAAAAACTGGTGGAGGAACTGCCGACTCTTGACGGTATGGTGTTATGTGCCGGGAAA
>WFMC01000167.1 GCA_009177205.1 Bacteroidales bacterium | reverse complement strand
TATCCACCAGCATGCAACCCAAGCGTTTCTCCTCGGGGGTCAGAATCAGGTGAGCGGTGNCAAGGGGAGTCACAACGAATCCGCAAATATCGATTCCCACTTTATCCTGAAGCACTCGTTGAATTTTTCTTTTTAATTCCGGGCGACCCACCACAATATCATAATCGGCTTGAATCATATTGCCGATGGCTCCTTTGGGGGATAGCGTCTCCAGAGTGCCTACGTGATATTTGCGCGGCTCCACATCCACAATTTCCAATGTGTTGTCGATGGCAACGGCATACGCGTCTTTGCGCAATTTATCAATTATTTCATCAGTGATTTCTGTTTCTTCGGGCAGATTGAGTTTTATAGAAGCAGGAATGCTTCTCAGCGAGCGTCCGGAGAGTCCGACGAAGAGACTCTTAATCTTTTTGGGAGCGACACTCGGGCGGCGCTCCATCTTTTCAAGTATTCGGGCGATTCTGACGGCTGTCTCTTCCAGATTCTGAATAATGCCATAACGCACACATTCAATGCTTTTTTCTTGCTCCACCGTGATGATGTCAACTTGACCCGAGGGGTGGACGCGTCCGACGACGCCTATGATTTTGGAGCTGCTGATTTCAATGGCAGCGATGTATCTTTCTTCGCTCATTCGAAAATGGGGGTTTGTTTTTATATTTTAAATTCTGATCTTCTTGCGTAGTAATCGGAGAGATTATGTTAAGTATGCTGTGGGGAGGGTTTGACATTATTGATTGAATCAGGAGAATTCGAATCGGGGAGAGTAGCGTCTTCCGGATCAGCTTCTTCAATAATCGCCTCAAAGGGATAAAGAGGAGCTTTATTCCGACGGGTTGCCACTATCTGACCGCGGAATCTCACGGAGATAGTGTCATATTCATCCCATCCTTTGTAAGGGATTATATTTTTATAGGCTGTCATTAACATTCTGCGTTTCTCGTTTAATCGTGTCGTGTCGCCGAAATTAATGACATGTCCGGTAATTCGAGGCACAAGAATAATATTATCCTTATCCATCACATAATACATCCCGATGAGTTTCTTGAGTTCCGGGTCTTTTTCCACGAATCTGACAATCGGTAGGACTGTTTCGGGGGGAGTGGACTTGAAATTTCCGCTCACCACAGGCACATCAGTGAAGAAATCGGCATTTGAGTTGATTCTTTTCCCGTTTTTATTGACATAGTAGGATTTATTCCCTTCAAATACGCGAATTTCCGGCACCATCGGAGAGATTCTTACATGGAGTTTGCCATCTGACGACATGTAACACTCCACATCTTCGAAATTATTGAGCCTCATCAGATAATTTCTCACATCAAGTGTGTTGATGGTGTTTGCCCGTGCGCCGATTATTTTGCCGGGATATTTCATTAATTTTTGTCTGACTCCTCTGACTGTGATGGTATCGGAGAGACCTTGCTCACCCATTGTTATGACGATTGACTTACAGGAGTGACGGTCCGCTTCGCTGCGAGCCCATACCGCCATCCCCACTACGTAGAGAAGCAGGATAGTCAATATGACCCATTTCAGTATTGTTTTGGCAGACTTATTCACGTTTTTTCGCTATAGGAGTCGGTATAATTGTCAATAGTCGACCCCGAGACCTAATCTCTTCGGGTCGACAAAATTTCATTGATTTCAGGTAGCAAGACATCCAGATCGGCTGCCCCTAAAGTCATTAATATTTCAAAGTTACTATTTTTTATGAGATTCAGCAAATCTTTTCGCGGACAATATTTTTTATTTTCACACTTCACATCTTTGAGAATCACATTACTGTCGATTCCCGGAATAGGTTTTTCGCGAGCAGGATAAATTTCGGGAAGGATAACTTCATCAGCGACTGATAATGCTTCAGCAAATTCAGGAGCGAAATCGCGTGTGCGGGTATAGAGGTGTGGCTGGAAAATAACGCTGATTTTTTTGCCGGGATATAGTTTGCGGACAGATGTTATCGAGGCTTTAATTTCATTCGGACTGTGAGCATAATCATCTATCAGAACGGGAGTGTTATCTTTGCCGGAGAGCCAGATTTCAAATCTTCTTTTGGCGCCCTTAAATTCAGCAAGCCCTTTCCTGACATTATCTTCAGTCGCCCTTGCTGTCAATGCCGCTGCGGCGGCAGCCACAGCATTGTCAACATTTATTTCCACCGGCACTCCGAGGGAGATATCATTTATTTTCAGATTTCCGGGTCCGCAAAGTGTGAATGAAAGGGTTCCCTCGCCATAAGTAATGTCTTCAGCGTGCCAATCCCCTCCTGCAGTGGCTGAATAAGTTTGAATCTCCACGCCGGGCGCAACATCGGGTTGCATCTTCAATCCTGTGTGGAGGATCAGTTTTCCCCCGGGGCGAATGAGAGAGGAGAACTCGCTGAAAGCTTCAAGATAGTGTTCTTCATCTCCGTAAATGTCAAGATGGTCGGGGTCGCAGGAGGTTATGACTGCAATAAAAGGGGAGAGCCGGAGGAAAGAACGGTCGTATTCATCAGCCTCAATTACTGAGTATTCAGCGTTGTCGGAGAGCACAAGATTGGAATTCACATTTCTCAATATTCCTCCTAAGAAAGCATTGACTCCATCAGGAGTATTGCGCAGAATGTTTGCAATCATTGAAGTGGTGGTGGTTTTCCCATGAGAGCCTGCGATGCAAATTCCTTTGGAATGGCATGTAATGATGCCGAGCAATTTTGCGCGTTTAATTATTTCAAAATTGTTTTTTCTAAAATAGGAGAGAATCTTATTCTCTTCGCTCACAGCAGGAGTGTAGACCACAAGAGTTTCCCGAGGATTGCGGAAAGATTGTGGGATGAGGTTGTCGTCATCTTCAAAAATCAGTTCGGCACCCTCAGCCTGCAATTCGGATGTCAATTGAGTGGGGGTGCGGTCATAACCGGCGACTTTCGCTCCTTTGGATAGAAAATACCTCACGAGATTAGCCATACCTATGCCACCCGCCCCTACGAAATATATTTTTTCCGGAAAATTCATTGTTTGTTTTGGAGAATTTCAATTATTTGGTCTACGATTTTTTCATCACTGTCTCTCAAAGCGAGTTCGGAAATCTCTTTTTTCATCTGATTTAATTTTTTTGTATCAGAGATTAATGAAAGAATTTCCGACACAAGTTTTTCTCTTGCTTCGGCATCTTTAACCAGAATAGCGGCTCCACGGGAAGAGAGAGCAAGAGCGTTCTTGGTTTGATGATCTTCCGCTACATTAGGAGAGGGGATAAGAATGGCAGGGAGTCCCAATACTTCCAATTCAGATATAGTCCCCGCTCCGGCGCGTGCCGCAACTAATGAGGCAGCGGCGTAGGCTGCGCTCATATCGGAGATAAAAGGCGTAACCACTACCCCCTTTAACCCTTTGGAGGCAACTTTAGCGCGGTCGCCAAAATTTTTACCTGTTTGCCATATCACTTGAATGCCGGAGGCAACCAATCTCTNAATTCCGGCTTCGAGACTNTCATTCACTNTCAGTGCGCCCAGACTACCTCCGATTANGAGAAGTGTAGGCTTANTGCCGTCCAAACCGAAACGTTTTCGGGCTTCTTCAGCAGTAAGATTATTGTTGAGCAAGTCTTTGCGGATAGGATTGCCTGTCAATACTATTTTATCCGCCGGGAAGAAACGCTCCATATCTTGATAAGCCACACAAATTCTGTCAGCTTTGGCTGCCAGCAGTTTATTGGTCACCCCGGCGTATGAATTCTGTTCTTGAACAAGTGTCGGTATCCCCTTTCTTTGAGCGGCTTTGAGTGTTGGTCCGGAGCAATAACCTCCGACTCCGACGGCTATGTCGGGTTTGAAGTCTTCTATAATTTGCCGAGCCATTTTAATACTCTTGCGTAGTTTCAGGAGCACTGAAAAATTCTTCAGCAGATTTTTTCTGTTGAAGCCTGCTACGGGGAGTCCCTTAATCGGATAGCCAGCTTCAGGCACACGCTGCATCTCCATTCTGTTTTCCGCTCCGACAAAAAGGATATCGGCATTCAATCTTTTTTTGAGAGCATTGGCGATAGAGAGGGCAGGGAAGATATGCCCCCCCGTGCCTCCTCCGGAGATTAATATTTTATATTGTTTTTGCATATTCGGATAAATTTTATTGGGGATAGATTTAATTCAATGCCATTCCGGTTATAATTTCCAAACTTAAGATGTATGGGAAGAAATGTTAGCGGCACGCATGTCTTCCGGAAGTTGAGAGAGATCTTCTTTGTTGGCTTTTTTGTCGGTATCAACAGCTGCAAACCGGCTCACCGAAAGCATGATTCCTATGGCTACCGACATGACTATTATTGATGTTCCCCCTTTGGAAATAAAGGGGAGAGGCTGACCGCTGACAGGGAAAACTCCCGTGACGATTGCCATGTGTACCAAAGCCTGAAAGACAATCAATACTGCGCATCCCATAATCAAAAAAGCGGGGAAGGCGCGNTTNCATTTCCANGCGATNCGTCCGGCNCGGGCANGNAGAAACAGATACAGAAACATCAGGCAGATTCCTCCGATAAAGCCGGTGTCTTCGACGATAATGGAGTAGATGTAGTCTGAAAANGCGAGTGGNNAGNGAGCGTTTTCACGCGAATTTCCGGGACCTTTCCCCATCAATCCTCCGTTGGCTTGTGCCATATTGGCAAAAATGACCTGGCGATTCATATCATCCAATTTATCATCCGGGTTGACACCCTGCAAAAAACGTGCAACGCGACCGATATGAGTCTCCTGACGCCCGGCGCCGCTTCCTGAAGCGACAAGTTCAGTGCCATCTGCCACTTGGTCGAATTCATCAGATTTCGGAGAAGCGTATTTAAAGGCAAAAAGTATGCCGCCGCAGATGGCATAAACAGCAAATACCACCAATAGTTTCCTCACCTGTATGCCTCCTATGAGGAACATGCTGATGCTTATGCCCATAAGGAGAATGGTGTTGGTCAATCCGTTGACCCAAAGGAACGCGGCGAAAACCACCACGACCACAGCTANCTGAATTACGNCTGAAGTCGCCACTCCTCCCGGTTGCTGATTGCGCCCTAAAATTGTGGCTAAGAGCACCACTACTGCCAACTTTGCAATTTCAGGGGGTTGGATGGTGAATCCTCCGATTAGAATTGCCCTTTGAGCACCATTGATTTCTGCACCGAAGAATGTGGAAATAGCGAGTAAGACCAGTGAAAGAATAGCGAAGAAAAAGGCAAAGCGACTGAAATATCCGTAGTGAGTTTTTTGCAGACCCAATACGCAAATGAATCCTCCAAACAGGAATATGCAATGTCTAATCAGGGGTCCGTAAACGTTTGAAGTGGTGATTTCAGATGACGAAGCGCTGAAAAGTTCTATGACTGAAATGAGCAGAAGCAATAGGTATATGCCCCAGATAAAAGGGTCTGCCTTCTTATTTTTTGTGGCAGATTTGCTTTTTCTCTTTTCAGCAGAATCTTTTTCTTGCCGTTCATTAAGGGTTNCGGCGGGGAGTCCGTCAATGGTCTCATTGATTATAATATTTTCCATTTGTGAGCAGCTTTTCAAAGTTAGAGTAGAGGGGAAGACTATAATGCAGCCACCGCGTTTTTAAATTGTTCGCCGCGGTCTTCGTAAGAAGAGAAAAGATCAAAACTTGCGCAGCAAGGGGAGAGTAAGACAGTGTCACCGGGAGAGGCTATCTCAACGCATGCTTTAACGGCATCCTNGAGTGAGNGAGTATCCCGGATTTCAGCGACTTNANTACCGAANTNATNNAGTNNTTTGGAATTATCCACACCCATGCAAACGATNGCTTTAACCTTCTCCTTGACGAAAGGGAGAATTTCCGAATAATCGTTCCCTTTATCCTTTCCGCCAAGGATTAACACGATGGGAGTTGTCATGCTTTCCAGAGCATACCAAGTGGAATTGACATTTGTGGCTTTGGAATCATTTATATACTTAACACCTTCGACTTCTCTCACAAATTCCAATCGGTGTTCCACAGCTTCGAAATCTGAAAGAGCTTCGCGAATGACATTGTTTTGGATATTCAGAACAGTGGCTGACAATCCGGCTGCCATGGAGTTGTAAAGATTATGCAAGCCGGTAAGTGATAGTTTGTCGCGAGGAATTTCCCACACGTCGCGAGGCGTGTTAAAATGGACAATACCGTTTTCAGTCCAGGCAGCCACATTCTCGGATTTAAATTCGCTGAAAGGGAGATGGAGTGCTTCAGTCTGAACCGTTTTGATCTGATTGGCTATTATCGGGTCATCCATCCAATAAATGAAATAATCCTCTTTTGTCTGGTTTTGAAGAATGCGGAATTTCGCTGCGGTATATAACTCCATCTTATGCTCATAGCGGTCCAGATGGTCGGGCGTTATGTTCATAATCACTGCTACGTTAGCCTTGAAATCATACATATTTTCAAGTTGGAAACTTGAAAGTTCGATAACATAATATTCTTTAGGGTCTTCAGCCACCTNANGCGCCAGGCTGAACCCGACATTGCCTGCNAGACCANCATTTAAACCGGNTTTTTTCAGGATATGATATGTCAGTAGGGTAGTGGTGGTTTTTCCGTTTGACCCGGTGATGCAAATCATCTTTGCATTTGTGAAATATCCGGCAAATTCTATTTCCGACACGACGGGAATCCCCTTTTCAATAATCTTTTTCACTATCGGGGCTGTGGGTGGTATGCCCGGGCTTTTCACCACGATGTCAGCCTGCAAAATACGTTCTTCCGAATGATGTTGCTCTTCGAAATTGATTTGACGTTTTTGCAGCTCAGCTTTATATTTTTCGGGGATTGAGCCGAAATCACTGACAAAAACTTCCATATTTTTTGCTTTGCCGAGGATTGCAGCGCCTACGCCACTTTCGCCTCCTCCGAGCACGACCAATGTTTTATAAGGATTCATATTGAATGAAAAAGATTTAACGAATTTTGAGAGTTACGAATGTCAATACTGCCAAAAGGATTCCAACGATCCAGAATCTGATTACTATCTTGGATTCGGGCATCGGAATATGCGGATAATTCCAAAGGACATGAGAGCCTTTGGGGGCTTCCTTCTGAAAATGATGATGCAAGCGNNGTCATTTTGAAAATNCTGCGTCCTTCGNNATAGATTTTNTTANTTNTCTTGAAATAAGCCACNTGAANAANCACTGAGANATCTNCCAGGAAGAAGATGAGACACAATAGAGNAATAAGCAATTCTTTGCGAATTAAAATAGCAAAGACTGCTATTACTCCACCCAGCATCAGCGAGCCGGTGTCTCCCATAAATACTTGAGCGGGAGGAGCGTTATACCATAAGAAGCCGACCAGAGCGCCTACAAATGCAGCTCCGTAGACCACCATCTCCTCACTTCCCGGAATATACATGATGTTCAGGTATCCGGAATATATCAAGTTGCCGCTAAGATATGCCATTATCAGCAAGGCGACGGCTATAATTGCAGAAGTGCCTGCGCAGAGTCCATCAAGTCCATCGGTGAGATTCGCTCCGTTGCTGACTGCCGTTACTGCTAATATGACGATAATAACAAATGCTATCCAGCCTGCAGTCTTTGCAGTCTCTTTATCAGGCATCCATTCTGTCAGCCATTCGTAATTGAAATTATGATTTTTGATGAACGGTATTGTTGTTTGAGGAGTTTTCTCCATTTCTACAGAATGAACTATCTGTGTTTCATGGGAATCCTGATTCATGACTTCCACATTCTCACACATCACTATTTGGGGAGAAAACCACATTGTCAAGCCGACAAGGAGACCGAGTCCTACTTGCCCGGCAACCTTATATTTCCCTTTCAGTCCATCCTTATTGTGATATTTAATTTTTCTGAAATCATCAAGAAAGCCGATGCATCCCATCCAGATTGTGGCAACGAGCATCAAAATCATGTAGATATTTGACAAATTGCCCAATAGCAGGCATGGCACGAGAATTGAAAGAATAATGATGACCCCTCCCATCGTGGGGGTTCCTTTCTTTTCCATCTGACCGGCAAGTCCGAGGTCGCGAATCTCTTCACCTATTTGCATTTTCTGCAATTTGTGAATGATGGTCTGTCCGAATGCCATCGCCAGGATAAGTGCCAAAGCAAAAGCGATGCCGGCTCTGAAGGTTATAAAGTCCATCAGGTGCCTGCCGGGTAAATCTGTGGCTTCGAGATATTTCTGAAAAATTGAATAAAACATTTTAAATGGGCTATATGATTAGTTTTCAGTTAAGTTCCCCGAGTGCTTTTACAACCTCTTCCCTATCATCAAAATGATGTCTCACCCCTTTGATTTCTTGATAAGTTTCATGTCCTTTTCCGGCAATCAAAACCACGGAGCCGGGCTTCGCCATACGAATTGCGGCTTTTATGGCTTCCCGACGGTCGGAGATACTCAATGTTTTGCGGGAATCGGTGGGATTAAGCCCGGCTTTCATATCTTCTATGATAGCCTCCGGTTCTTCATCCCGGGGATTATCGGAAGTCAGGATAAGAAGGTCGGAACGGAATGCCGCTTCATGCGCCATCNTGGGTCTCTTGCCATNGTCGCGATNGCCACCGCATCCCACTACAGTGGTTACNTCACCGTTTGCTCCGATTATTTCGCGNATGGTNTCAAGNACGTTNATCAGTGCGTNGGGANTGTGGGCGTAATCCACAATAGCTGTCACTTCCCCGCCTCTGAAAGTTTGGAATCTTCCTGCCACGGGCACTAATCGGCTCATGTTCACCAATACTTCCTCGGGATTAAAGCCGGTGAGAATTGCTGCGCCGTAGACGGCGGTGAGGTTATATGCATTAAACTTTCCGGTGAATTGCACTTCCACCTCTTTGCCGTTGAGCATAAGGAGTGTGCCGTCAAGGCGTGTTTCGAGTATTCGTCCGCGGAAATCAGCATCGGTGCGCAAAGAATAAGTATATTTCCTGGCTTTTGTGTTTTGAAGCATATAGGTTCCGGTTTTGTCATCGGCATTGACTAAGGCGAAAGCATCAGCCGGAAGCATATCGAAGAAAGATTTTTTTGCATTTATGTAGTTTTNNACGGTAAGGTNATAGTNNAGGTGGTNNNGCGTAAGGTTTGAGAATATCCCTCNTGTGAATTTCAGCCCGGCAATTCNGTGTTGTGCCGNANCNTGAGANNATANNTCCATAAAGGCNTAATCGCNACNANGATTTCCANNNTTTCAGCCAACAGAGAATTCAGAGAAATGGGGTCGGGAGTGGTGTGAGTGGAGGGCACAACCTTATTGTCGATATAGTTGCAGACCGTGGAGAGTAGTCCCGCCTTATATCCCTCCATTCGAGCCATTTCGTAAAGGAGAGTGGCTGTAGTGGTCTTTCCGTTGGTGCCGGTCACTCCGACAAGTTTCAGTTTGGAAGAGGGATTTCCATACCATGCAGATGCCAATTGACCTAAGGCTATCGCTGAATTTTCGACTCTGATATATGTGACCCCTTGCTCGAAGGAGGCAGGAAATTCTTCACACACGATGGCTCCGACATGAGCACTTGCCACGACCGGGATATATTTNTGCNCGTCAGTAGTTACACCTCTGACAGCCACAAACATTCCCTCCTTTTCAGNTTTTCTGGAATCGCNCTGAAGAGAGACTATATTTTTATCCGTGTCTCCGATAATCTCCAACGGAGTTATGGCATCGAGAAGTTTTTTTAATTTAAGCATATTGTAATTTCTTTAATGTTTTCAGATATTTCTTAAGGTCAATGTTATGACGCTTCCCCGGCGAATTTCACTTCCGGGGGGGGATGGNTTGGGCNATTACNCGNCCGCNGCCGTCGNGGCCGNANATTGACCCCTTGCNCTTCCAATATTTTTAGAGCGGTCGGGGCATCATANCCCATCACNNTCGNCATTGCATTTATGGAAATTTTATGTTTCGGATCCTCCACCTTGNTAGNTTTTGCTTTTGATGCGTGTGCGGTGTTAGCCACTTCTTTGGGTCGTGCCTTATGGGAAGCAGCCACAATGGGAGTTGAATCGGGACGTTTCTCAGTATAAGTGGAAACATTATCCAGCAACCCTCTTGAATACATTTTAAGAGCCATATTTTTCACTACCTGACCTGATGTGCGATTGGCTGAAGTCCCGGAGGGCGCCAGAATCAGGCAGATGCAACTGTATTTGGGATTCTCGTAGGGGAAGAATCCTGCGAAAGCATATCGTCTGCGGGAATGGTCGTAGCCGCCCCCTCCTTCGAGCACCGGATAGGCGGTGCCGGTCTTGCCGGCTATCATCACCCGATCATCTTGCACTGCCCTTGCCGTGCCGTGAGGACCCCATACGGGCTCTTTGAGACACTCCTTGACTTTTTCAGCAGTCTCCGGAGAGCATACTTGCTCGCGGATGTAACTGATTTGGAGAGTGGAATCAATGCCATCTCCTATTAATCTTTTCATAAGATGAGGGCGCACGAGTTTCCCTTTATTGGCAATGGCATTATAATAAGNCAATGTGNATAGGGGAGGGATGGTGNTATTATAGNNGTATNNCTGGCGAGCNAAGTCNAGATGACGTGCGNTCATCGTGATGTTNNTCCNTTTTGAATCTTTATCAACAAGTCGGCGTACCATCGGAGTATTTTCAGCGGCGATTCCTGAATGAATCGGTTCGAAAAATCCAATTGAGGCAAGTCGGTCGTGGAATTTCTCGGGGTTTTGAGCATATCCTCTGAAAATAACACGGGAAATGCCGGTATTGGAAGACATTTCAATTACCTGCTTCATAGACTTTACAGACGGAGCGTGCGGGTCGGAAGTGCGTTGGAAAGGACTGCAGTCAATCATGTCATTGACGCTTTTTACGAGCCCGTCTTCAAAGGCTATCATCATTGATATTGGCTTCATAACCGAGCCCGGTTCAAATCCTCTTACGGCTCTGTTGAGCGCCTCTCCGTATTCTCCGGTCTCCTTGAGATATTCCAGATTGGCAATCGCTTTTATTTCCCCGGTAGCGACCTCCATAAGTATAGCGGTGCCCCATTCCGCTTTTGCATTCTGACAAATTTC
Source organism: Bacteroidales bacterium (assembly GCA_009177205.1). Classification (GTDB taxonomy): domain Bacteria; phylum Bacteroidota; class Bacteroidia; order Bacteroidales; family Muribaculaceae; genus Lepagella. The sequence continues at coordinate 3,348 of WFMC01000167.1, read as the reverse complement.
GAGCAATTGCTCTTCAAGCATATCCTGAAGGTCAATGTTGATTGTGGTCTGCACGTCAAAACCTCTTTGAGAAGGTTTGGTAACCCAATTTGAGACACCCGAAGTCAGAGTGACTTTCTTTGCGTAACCCTCCTTGCCATAGAGTAAAGAATCCAGGTCGGCTTCAAGTCCGGAATATCCGTGAAATTCTCTTTTATCGTTTTCATTTACGCGCCCGATGCTTCTATATGCCATCTTGCCGTAAGGATATATTCTGACATTGCGCTCCTCTTTATAAAGGGGAATTCTCGACCCCTTACCTTTAAAGTCACGGATATATGGAAAGTTTCTGACCACTTCAAAATCATGCAGGGATCCTTTCTTGACAAACCGTAATGAACGGGAACGTTTGTTGGGGTCTTTTTCATACTCGGATTTTAATTTAGTATGCCAGGAATATTTTTTAATCGTGTCGGGATGTTGAGAGAGGAGGTTTTTGACGCGAGGATAATAAACATCCAATGAATCAGCTAAGGAATCTATCTGAGCCCAATTTAATTTTTTCTTTTTTACTTTATCGTGGCGCAAATCAATCTTAATGTCATAGACTTTAAGATTGCAAGCCAGGATATTGCCATTATCTGCGAGAATGTCTCCGCGCTCCGGTTTGAGTGTGTCAATTTTATTAAAATCCCTTCGTGCGCGTTCATTCCAGGCGTTTGCCTGAATCACGGTTGTGTTGAATAGTTTTAAACCGATTATAACAGCAAAAAGGAGGAACCCCACGGTCAGCAGACCATAGCGGAACAAAATGTTGGATTTATTATTTTTCTTTGCCGCAGCCATGTGATGAGAGAATGTGTTTTAAAATATCTTTTATTCAGCCATTTCCACTTCATAAAGCGGCTGCTCTTGAAACACAAGTCCGAGATTCTTTTCTTGAGTCAGTCGCTTCATTTCGGTTTCGCGAATTAAAGACATATAAGCGGATTTTTCTTGAAGTTTGTTTGAACGTGAAATATTTAATTCTTTTGTTAATGTTTTAATCTCTAACATTTTGGTCTTTGTCTTATAGCGCAGACCTATTAATGAGATAATGACCACTACAATGACGATGAGCAACCATGCATTTTTTTGAAAGAAGTCGAGGGATACGGATTGTCCGTATCTCATATCTCTTACAAATGCGGATGATTTTTCACCGGCATCGGCAAGTAATTTTTTCTCTTTTGAAAAAGTTTTCTTTTTATTTTTTTTCGTAGTTTCTTTATTTTTCGTCATAATTATGAGGAGGATATTAATTCTGCAATGCGAAGTTTTGCGCTCCTTGAACGCGGGTTTCTTTCTATCTCTTCAGCCGAAGGGGTTATAGGCTTGCGAGNNATTATTTTCCAATTGGAGGNGGNGTTCCCATAAAAGTCCTTATGTATTTCACCATCAAGGTTGCCTGACTTCATGAAATTTTTAACCGGTCGGTCTTCAAGGGAATGATATGTTATGACTGCAAGTCTGCCGCCGGGCTTCAATATTTTAGAAGAATTAATTAAAAATTCATCAAGTGCGCTAAGTTCATGATTGACGGCAATTCGAATTGCCTGGAAAATCTGAGCGAGTCTTTTCTTCACAGTCTGAGGAGAATAGAGTGGAGCAACAATATTAATCAAATCGTTTGTTGTCTTTATCCGTTTGATATTCCGTGCCTTCAGAACAGCGTGAACCACTTTGGAAGTATTGTCTATATCCGAACCGTCAATGAAGAGTCTGCGTAAATTCTCTTCATCATATTCATTGACTATTTCTTCTGCCGTCAAAAGAGAAGCCTGATTCATTCTCATATCCAGCGGTGCATCTTCGCGTAGTGTGAATCCTCTTTCCACTTCATCAAAATGATGCGAGGATACCCCGAGGTCAGCTAATATGCCGTCAACCTTATCCACTCCATAGAAGCGCATGAAGTTGGGTATATATTGGAAATTTGACCTTACGAAAGTGAAGCGTTCATCGCGTAATGCGTTTTTCATAGCATCCAAATCTTGGTCAAAGCCATACAGTTTTCCGGAATCGGAAAGCTTTTCAATAATGCCTCTTGAATGTCCTCCTCCTCCAAAAGTAGCATCGACATATATCCCTCCGGGCTGAATGTTTAACCCTTCGATAGCCTCATTAAATAAGACCGGAGTGTGATAAGAAAAATTGTCAGAAGTCGCGTCCATGAGAAATTTTAATTTCAATATGTAAAGTTAGTGAAAAACCTTTGTCTAATTATTATATTGGAAATATTTTTTAAGATTTTTTTTAAAATAAAAATTTGACTCATTGGTCTACTAAGTGAGCAAGCCTCGAATAGAAACTTATTTTTAAAGCTTCTGAGATAAGAAGATTTGCCGGGAAGTCATTAGGAACTGAATTTAATTTCAACCTCAAAGGCTTAAAATAATGATTTAGGTAAGTTAAAAAACTAATATATAATGAAATAGCACCTTTTGCAAAGTGTTCTTTAATTCAATTTAAATAAAGTCTCGAGTGCCGCTTGAAAATAAAAATAGAGTGTTTTATACTTGAGTAAGAAAAATTTTGTAAATTTGTTGTGATAACAAAAATAATCATGATAGAATTTCAAGTTGATTCAGTTGAGATGCCCGAAATTGACGCCGGGCGTATTTCAAAATGGCTGACAGCCGTAGCTGCCGGTTATGATAAATTAATCGGCAATCTTTGTTATTGCTTTTGCAATGACGAAATAATTTTGAAAGCCAATCTTGAATTTCTCGGACATGATTACTACACAGACATTATTACCTTTGATTACACTCTCGGAAAGAAAATAGGAGGCGATATGTTGATTTCTCTTGAAACTGTCAAATCCAATGCCGAAGGATTGGGAGTCAGTTATGACAGAGAATTGCTTAGGGTTATCGCACATGGTGTCCTGCATTTGTGTGGACTTAAGGATAAGGCTCCCGGAGAAAGGGAGGAGATGGAAAAAGCAGAGAATGACGCATTGAAGTTATACGATGAGATTTGATTATGATGTCATAGTGATTGGTGCCGGACATGCCGGATGTGAAGCAGCCGTTGCGGCTGCGAATATGGGAGTGTCTACCCTATTGATAACATCCGATTTGAATCGTGTGGCTCAAATGTCATGTAATCCTGCCATCGGAGGAATTGCCAAAGGTCAGATTGTGAGAGAAATTGATGCTTTGGGTGGTAAAACGGGCATTGTTGCTGATCTGACAGCTATCCAATTTCGCATGTTGAATCGCTCCAAGGGTCCTGCGGTGTGGTCGCCGAGAGTGCAATCCGACCGCACTAAATTCATTGACGAATGGCGCAAAATTTTAGATTCTACTCAGAATCTTGAATTGT
>WFMC01000127.1 GCA_009177205.1 Bacteroidales bacterium | reverse complement strand
ATAGACTCTTTGAAGCCATACGCGTTTGCCAATTTCCCTGGCATTGTGNATATAGAACTTCCTGAAACNNTGGNGANCATAGGCGACCATGCTTTCGAGAACTGTCAGAATCTCACATCGGTTGTTTTTCCTACAAGTTTGAAAAGTATCGGTAATAGTGCCTTCAAATCTTCTGGACTCACTGCCATCGATCTCCCTAACACCATTGAGGAGATAGGAGACTCTGCTTTCATGAATTGCAACAAAGTGATGGCATTGACGCTCCCCTCCNNCTTGAAAACNATTAANCCATACACATTTTATAAATGTTTCGCAGAAGGTGAAATTGAATCTAAACCAGAAGATAATGCTTTATTTAATCTNAAAATTAAAATTCCTGATAGCGTAGAATCAATTGGTGACTATGCTTTTTATGGATGTTCAGTCAATTCCAGAAAGTACCACGCACCCGACAGGAATTCTGGCTTCAAAAGTACATTTTCGGACTTATATTACGTATATAATTATGGCGTCGCATCAGTATCAATTGGAAACGGAGTCAAATCAATTGGANCTCATGCATTTGATGGATGCACCCACCTTGTAGACGTAACTATGGGTGATGGAGTCACCACAATAGGAGACTACGCCTTCAATAATTGTTTTAGCGATAATTTTAATGGCGTTAAAGATTTAGAAATTACTTTGAACGGTCAAATTGTCGAGGATTCGAAATACAATAGGGAGATTTGGCAACTCAAAGATTACACACCTCAAGCGATTTCGCTGCCGTCGAATTTGAAGACATTGGGAGAAGGGGCCTTCAACGGTTGTAAGGAATTGCCGTCGATCAATTTCCCTGCCTCACTGGAAGCAATTCCCGACTTGGCCTTCAATGGATGCTCTAAACTTCCAAAGATTGAACTAAACGAAGGCATAAAGAGCATTGGAAACGAATCTTTTGCAGGGTGTACGGGTGTAACCGAGATACACATTCCCGCCTCATTGGAAAAGGGTAGTCGCGCTTTTGTTGACTGTGATAAAGCTTTTGATGTATATTACTATGCGGAAGAGCCGAAATCATTTGATGAAGCTTTCTTCTCTCCAAAAGTATATGCCAGCCATGAGGCAGCTCTCAATGCCCCCAATGCTCTCCTTGAAAACCT
>WFMC01000154.1 GCA_009177205.1 Bacteroidales bacterium | reverse complement strand
ATCTTTTAGATTATTGTTCGTCCGGTCAAAAATGGAGTTATGTCGATGAACATCTAATGCATTTGGTTTATCCGGATATTGCGCGCATCTCCCAATTGAGAGGAGCAAATATAAAAAAGATGAGCTATGCTGCATCTTATATCTTTCTTATCCTTTATTTAGCCAAAAANAAATTATTCCCNACTGTAAAACTATATAAAGATATAGATGTTGAAGTTAGGGATGTCGATATGGTTATTGATATCGGTAATTCAAGAACGACTGCTCTTCTTATTGAGGATAANTCCAACTTCAATCAGGTTCGACCANTATCGCTTGTNGATTTTACCAATCATATAGCTGAAACTGATGANNGTNCAATCATTCGGTCTTATGANGAGCCGTTTGATATGAGACTTGCATTNAGAAAGGTNAANTTCGGAGACTTTGGNCATGTTGATAGTCGTCAATTTGTGTATCCCAGTTTAGTACGACTTGGGCATGAAGCAAATGTCCTCATTCACCAGGCATCCAATATTGAAAGCCGATTAGACTCATTATCAACCTATTCAAGTCCTAAACGATATTTGTGGGACTGGAGGCCGAACAAAGAAGAATGGCAATTTTTAGTTCTACCCGGAGAAAAAGATGATCATATTCTAAATCTTAAAGGCGTAACATCACAACTCAAAAGTGATGGCCAATTTGATGCTAATGGAGANGGNGGTCTATCTTTNCATTATTCTAGGCGTTCTTTGATGACACTGGCATTTCTTGAAATGCTAGTGCAAGCTCATAGTCAAATAAACAGTTTCAAACACAGATCTATAAAGGATGGTTTCGGGTATCCTGAGATGCCACGAAAAATTAAGCGTATTATTGTTACCTGTCCTACGGCAATGTCAAAAATTGAGCGTGAGGCATTAGTTAAATGTGCTCAAGATGCCGTAAAGATATTAACAAGATTCAATGGTAACGATGATCCGAAAAGAAATATGGTTGAGGTTATACCATCTGTNAAATCCCGTAAGGATGCAGATGCAGAATGGTATTATGACGAAGCNACTTGCTCACAGCTTGTATATATGTATGGAGAAGTNGGACACAAGTATAAAGGCTGTTGTGGAGAGTTCTTTAATCTTTATGGGAAAGTTGATGAAGGTGAGTCTCAACATTCTCTCACTGTTGGTTCTTTGGATATTGGAGCTGGCACTTCAGACCTTATGATAAGTAAATACACCTATGAAAAGGGGGACGTCACGACGATAACCCCTGAGCCTTTATTTTACGACAGCTTCTATTTCGCAGGTGATGATATGCTAAATGGTTTGATTAAGAATATCATGCTCCTAAATGAAGAAAGTGCATTCCGACAAGCTAAAAGAAATCTAACTTCTGCTCAATATCGTCAAGAAATAAAGAATTTCTTTGGCCCTGATCATAATGGACAGACTATATCTGATCGTATTCTGAGAAAGGATTTTAATATCCAATATTCGGTCCCTCTTATGAGCTATTTCTTGGAATTGCTAAAGACTAATCACAAGGATTGTATTGTGAGATATAATGACGTTTTTGCAGACTGTCCGCCTAATTCATCAATAATAACCGGTTTTCTTGAAAAAACTGGAATAGACATTACCAAACTNGAATGGAAATTCAATAAGGAAGCTGTTTCAGATGTTGTTGAAAAGGAATTTGAACCNCTCTTAAAAAAGATAGCAACTATTATGTATGCTTATGCCTGCGATATAGTTCTTCTATCTGGAAGACCTGCTTCAATTCCTGTAATTCGGGATATTTTCTTGAAATATTACGCNGTATCACCTGATAGGCTCATAATGCTCAACAACTATTATGTCGGAGATTGGTANCCGTTTGATAATAATACTGGTTCCATAACAAATCCTAAAACTATAGTTGCGATGGGTGGAGTGATTGGTCACTATGCTTCTGAACTGTCGAATCTAAATAAATTTGTTATCAATCTTGATAAACTTAAAGAAGGGCTGAAATCAACTGTTAATTTCATTGAGGCATCAAGAGAGGGACAACCGATTGAATACTTCATTACACCTGAAAAGGCACAAGGAGATTTGACTGTGAGTAGGATACCAACCTATTTGAATGTTCGCCAAATAGGATTGGATACCTATCCATGTAGAGCNTTATATACTATTGATTTCAATCGACACAAAATAGCTGATAGGATTCGTAAAAAGGCTCTCCTTAATGAAGGGATAACTCTTACTGATGCTAAGGTTCAATCCTTAGTCAATGAGCAAATAGACCAGTTGAAAAAACGTATGCCCTTCAAANTGACTATTGATAGAGATGTTGATGACAAAGAATCGNTGACCATATCATCTATTCTTGATAAGGAAGAAAATGATGTGATAGATGGAAACGTCGAAATTCATATACAGAGTTTAGGNGCAAATGAAAAATATTGGCTTGACTCTGGAGCATTCAATTTCTAAAGTTATGATACAAGATATCGACAAACATATAAGTATAATCAATGATTCTCTTTTATGGGCTAAAGAGTATGGCAAA
>WFMC01000024.1 GCA_009177205.1 Bacteroidales bacterium | reverse complement strand
TAAAGCCGATAGAAATAATACATGTACTTGAGGTTGGTCTCAGAGAAGCCTTTTTCTTCAGGCATTTCCGACCTCAAATCATGGCTCAAAGTTTTGTAGAATCCCGAGCCATAGGTGTTGGTATATTGCTTGTCTGCTATGTCACGCCCTAAGCTCCAGTAATACTCAAGCAATGTTCGGTTGGCGTCAATGGAGGCTTTCAGACGAGCGGAAAGGTATCGCTGTTTAAGTTCCTTAACCCAACTGCGATAGTCATTGTTTTTTGAGAGGTCTATTATTGGTTTCATTATTTCTAAGTTAATAGCATTAGTCGAGGAGGCTGACGAGTTCTTTCTTCATATCTTCGTCAATATCGCGGTAGCGAGCGAAGGCTTTACTTCCTTTATAGTGTTACTCATTACAGAGAATTTCACTGATTATTCACTTTCATTGAATTTTCAATTCTTCATATAACTGCAAATCTAAGGTTTTTGATGTCTGCGATATGCAGTCCCGTTTTCTGGGAAAAGTGAAAACAGAGAGCTTCCGGGAGAAAGACAATTATATAGGATTGGAACTTTATAAGTTTAAGATAGGTATTAAGTTAAATAATTATGATTACTTCACAACTGCGCGAACATTAAATCCATAAAATTTAGATGTTTCTTCTATTATAGCTAGATATGGGGATATATTGCATTGATAAAATTTTGCAGACCATTCGTCTGATGTCTCATTAGTCCAAAGAGCATAACCGGAATTAAAATCTTGTATATCGCTTCTAAAAAAAAGTTTGTAACCGCCAAAGGGTATTATTATATACTGACCATTGGGTCCTGTATATTTCAATGCTTTAGATGTGCCATTATAAACAATTTCTTTGGAACAATTCGTATAAAGTTCCCAAAATTGATCCGTGGACGGTATTTTCCAAGAATATCCCCAATTTTCTGTTGCAGCATCATCCTCAGGAAGAAGATATTTTCGTCCGTCCCTGCCATTATATTTAGTCCAGAAACAATCAGAAACAGATTTATCTCCTTCTATAACCTCTATAAGGGGATGGTCAAGATAATAATAAATATCATCTTTGGTAGCTGCCCACATATAGTAATTCCCCGGATTATATTCTGAAGTTGCTCCCACATTCATGGTCGCCCACTTGGTGCCGGAAGGTAAACCTAAATCAATCCACTTATGTCCATCAGCCGTACCAGTATATTTAATACCCGGGTCTTCGGGAATTTCCGGATTGTTCGGATTATTGGGATTCTGCTCAGTGATATTTGGTGTTTCATAGTTTCCGAGTGCAACTTCTAATGTTGATTTGAACACTTCATTTTTGCCATAAGGACGCTTATTGTCCCATATATATATGTCGATGTATAATTTAACGTTAGTACCAAGTTTCACTTCTGCCGGTCCATCAATTATTGAGCTATCCTTATTTGCATCGGGACTGAGTATCAATTCCGGATTCTTTTTATAATTTACAAAATTCCCGTTTTCTAATCTAAAAACGGCTCTAATATGTCCAATCTCCCGTGCCGGTAACATTGAGGTGCTTTTCACGGCTATTCCATAAGTTAAAAAATATCTATTTACATTTTCGATATCGTCATAATACGGACCTTCAACATCGCTGATGCATGAAATCGGGAAATCATATCTCTCATCATCTTCCATGACAACGTATTTTGCTGTTGCAATCCAATCATCATCCCGCTCGGTTTTATAGAATATGCCGTCACCATTATATTCCCTCAATATATCGTTTTCATATTTATATTTGGCATGAGTATTGTCATTAAAATCAATGATTATTGTTTCTCCCTCTATCTGATATTCAAATCCTTCGGGTTCATCTCTTCGAGAATGACCAAAGTATGTATCATCTTGTATCAATATACTTCGCAATATGCCTTTACCATTTTCAAGGAAATACAATGTTACTTGTTCTCTATCGTGAGAGAAGTTGTGATCCCCCCATTCTCCAAATTCCTCATTCCATGGAGATACCCAACCATACCGACATAATTCCTGTAATGTGTTAGATGGATAGTTTATGCTTTCCGGTTCTTCTTTTTCGTTTGAACTACATGATGTTAAAATAAATAGAAGCCCAGATATTAATAATAATCTACCGAGTAAATTAATGTATGAAATTTTCATGTCGTGTGTTGTAGTTGATAAATCTCACAATGAAAGATTTGGATTGTTGGAAAAAATTCTGGTATATATATAATTCAAGAAGGTATATTCAACCGATATATCAAGTCTAATAGATTGACCCGGATGAATAAGTATAAAGCTGACATCCTTCTTCAATATGCAAATTTACTAATAAATTTAATTATATCGTTAGAACACAGAAAAAAATACAAATGTAAATAATATACAATCAAGACTGTTAAAAGACGACGATGAATAAAATTAATTATTAATAAAATAATATGGACATCTAACGACTTTTAATAAACATATAGCGTCTTTAACTGATGATTGACGGCAGTAACATCTAATCCTAACTGACCGAGAT
>WFMC01000183.1 GCA_009177205.1 Bacteroidales bacterium | reverse complement strand
TCGGCGTACAAGTTTTCGTGTCGCTCCTGGCGCTTCTTAAAATAATAATCGTAATTTCAATCAGAGGTGAAAATCTCTTCTCTATCAATCTCTAGTATCTTATCTGAATTCTTATCCAGAAAATATCTGTCGTGAGTCACCAGCAGTAGGGTTATTTTCTTTCGCGTTAAATAATCCTCAAGCCATTCTATCATTTCAATATCAAGATGATTGGTAGGCTCATCTAATATTAAAAAATCCGGCTCTGATAATAATACTTTCACCAGGGCAGCTTTCTTAATTTGCCCTCCCGACAATTCTCCCATTTTCTGATCCATATCTCTGAAGCCGAACTGATACAGCATCTGTCGCGCCAAATCTGGTCCTGAGAAATCATCTGAATCTTTTCTTTGAGGGGTTGAATATTCAATTAAGGACTCTTCAGAATCGAATGGGGGTTGTTGTTCCAGATAACCTACACGCAGATTGTTACGAAAAACAATATTTCCCGAATCATAATCCTCTTTTCCGGCAATTATATTCAGAAATGTCGTTTTCCCCGCACCATTTTGAGCTATTAATCCAATTTTATCCCCTTCATATATTCCAAAGGTAACATCTCTGAATAAAATTCTATCCCCTATTGATTTCGTTAGATTCTCAATCTGCAAATAACTTATCATATCCTAATCAATCTTTTATCCATTTAATTATAAAGGTGTGCCAACACAAATTTTGGCACACCTTTGATATTATAGTTGATATTTTAGTCTAAGTAATATTATACAGCTGCTATAACTTCTATTTCCACGAGTGCCTTTTTGGGAAGTTCTTTAACTGCGAAAGCACATCTTGCGGGATATACAGCCTTAAATTCTTCAGCATATACTTCATTCATTGGTGCAAAATATTCCATATCTGCGAGGAAAACGGTAGTTTTCACAACATTATCTAATGAAGCACCGGCTTCTGCCAAAATGTGTTTAATATTTTCAATACTCTGACGGGTCTGACTCTTGATGTCAGAAGGCATTTCACCCGTAGAGCCGTTGATTGGCAACTGACCTGACACGAAAATTAAATTTCCTGCTTGAACTGCTTGGCTGTAAGGACCGATTGCGCCCGGAGCCTTTGCTGAATTAATCTCTTTTTTCATGGATAAAAGATTATGGTTAATGTTAATTTTGGAGCCGCGACCGGGGCTCGAACCCGGGACCTTTTCGTTACGAATGAAATGCTCTACCAACTGAGCTATTGCGGCATTATTCGAAAAAGAGTATTTTCTCCTTTATTCTTTACAAAATTACAAAATATCCCTGAATAATCAAAATTATTTCAAGCTTGGAATTTTATTAAAATCTGATATATATAAACAGAAAGGCTACTCCGTACAATTTCAGAGTAGCCTTCACTTTAAATTTTATCTCAATTTAGATAATACCTTGACCAAGCATTGCATCAGCAACTTTCATAAAGCCTGCAATGTTAGCACCTTTCATGTAGTTGATATATCCATCAGGTTGAACACCATAATATACACATGCAGCGTGGATGGAGTTCATGATCTGGTGAAGTTTTGCGTCTACTTCTTCAGCTGTCCACATTAAGTGTTCAGCGTCCTGAGTCATTTCAAGACCGGAAACTGCTACGCCACCTGCATTAACTGCCTTACCGGGAGCGTATGGGATTTTTGCTTCGATGAATGCATCAATTGCTTCGGGTGTGCAACCCATGTTGGAAACTTCTGCACAAAGGATAACGCCGTTAGCAATAAGTTGTTTTGCATCTTCGCCGCCAAGTTCGTTTTGTGTTGCGCAAGGAAGGGCAATGTCAACTTTTTGTTCCCAAGGCTTTTTACCTGCATAGAATGTGCTGCCGGGGAATTTATCAGCGTATGGAGCAACAACGTCATTACCGGAAGCACGAAGTTCAAGCATGTAAGCAATCTTTTCGTTGTCAAGACCAGCCGGGTCATAGATGTATCCGTCGGGACCTGAAATGGTAACAACCTTACCACCAAGTTCAGTAGCTTTGGTTGCTGCGCCCCATGCTACGTTACCGAAACCGGAAATTGCAATTGTCTTACCTTCGATTGTTGTGCCGAGGTCGTTTAATACATTAACCACATAGTAAAGTGCGCCGAATCCTGTAGCTTCAGGACGGATAAGAGAACCGCCGAAGCTCAAGCCCTTACCTGTGAATGTACCTGTATTTTCGCGAGCGAGTTTTTTATACATACCATACATGTAGCCAACTTCACGTCCGCCAACACCGATATCACCTGCCGGAACATCGCGGTCGGGACCAAGATTTCTCCAGAGTTCGAGAATGAACGCCTGGCAGAAACGCATGATTTCAGCGTCGCTCTTGCCACGTGGGCTGAAGTCAGAACCACCTTTGCCACCTCCCATCGGGAGAGTTGTCAAGGCGTTTTTGAATGTCTGCTCAAATCCAAGGAATTTCAATATTGAGAGATTTACTGAAGCATGGAAACGGATACCTCCCTTGTAGGGACCAATGGCATTGTTGAATTGTACGCGATAACCGATGTTGTTTTGAACTTCACCTTTATCATCCACCCAAGTTACACGGAAAGTAAATATACGATCCGGTTCTACCATACGCTCGATGATACGAGCCTTTTCAAATTCGGGATGTTGATTGTAAACCTCTTCTACTGAAAGAAGAACTTCTTTTACGGCTTGAAGATACTCTTTCTCGCCGGGATGCTTGGCTTCAAGATTAGCCAAGATTTCATTGATGTTCATGTTAATCTTAGTTTAGATTTATGGGTTAAATTAAGTTTTTCTTGCGTAAGACTATTTCAATATATAATGAAATTAAGTCTGCGTGTTTTTCTTTCAGCAAAATTATAATCTTTTTTTATTACACCAAAGAATTTGAACATATTTTTTTCTTTTTCTTAAGATTTATGCTCAATAACATATTTTTTTTATTTCCAATTTCGGTTCTTCATAGTTGCACTGGTTTTTCCGACTTTTTTATGCACAACATCTATACATAAAAAAACGTCCCGCCTGCGGGCGGGACGTCGGTTTGTTGTCTATAAATTGTATCTATTCGCTTTATAGCCTTCTATTAGTTATTTTGTACGAAGATTACGATACGGTTCCAATCATTAGTGCTGTAAGGTTGAACTGCTGAACCATCTGCTTTAACTGTCAAACGATCTTTTGCGATTCCGTATTTGTCAACCAACATATTGGCTACGTTTTCTGCACGAGTCTTTGAGAGTTCAAGGTTGTATTCTGAAGTACCTGTATCTTTGTCAGCATAACCTACAACGTCTACGTTAACTTTAGGATTAGCCTTAAGATATTCAGCCATGTTGTAAACATTTACTTCTTCTTCCGGTGAAATCACTGCTGAATCGATAGTGAAGCGAACTGTGCTCATGAGAGGAGTACCTGCAACAACTGTCGGAGCTTGGGTAACAACTTTAGGTTCGGGGCAAGGAAGTTGACTTTGAAGACCTGCGATTGTTTGGTCGGCTGCGAGGAGTTGTCCGCGCAATACGTTAACTTCATTGTTGAGTTGAGCAATTTGTGAAAGAGATGCACATTCATTATATGAGTTCCATTCACGACCACCGATGTTGAAGTTGAAGCCACCGAGAACTGATACGTTAATATCAATGGGATCACCTACTGCTACGTTATTCCAGTTGTCGCCATAGAATGCTGCTCTTGCTTCTGCGAAGAAATCAACATATTTGCAAAGACGGAAGCGGAATTGCAAACCTGCACTTACGGGAAGTGTCCAGCTGCTGGTGCGAAGATTCTCGGAATCTGAACGATATACATTTAATGCTGAAGGAATGTGTCCTTTTCCATCTGACATGTGCCATACATAGTCACCGCCGATACCTACGAACGGAACGATGCTGAATACTCTTTTGGGATTAACACCTCCGAGTGAATTAAACATATCCCACATCAATTCTGCATTGACATTCACATGATTTGCAGTGATCCAACCATAAGAACTTTCAAAGGTAGGAATATCTGAGTGCAATACGCCACCCAAAGCGTTAATTCTGAAACCTAAATATGGTGAGAACCATCTACCGAAACCTACATTATAGGTAACTGTCATTTTTTTACGGTCTACAGCCTTTGTTCCGGTATAATTGGATAATGTACGCTCTACGAACGGCTGATTGATACCTGCGCCTAATTGAATAAACCAATTGTCACGCCAATTTGAACTGTAATGAGTTTTTGGATCACAAGAAAATTCAGTTACAGAGACTGTCTCGTCGGAATAAACGACCTCTTGTGCGTTGGCACTCTGAGCAACTGCAAATGTTCCTGCTGCAAGTGCGAGTACTGAAAAAACAGATTTAGCTTTCATAACAAACTTTTTTAGAATATTAATAAATTTTTTAATTAATCTTTTTTTCAGATTTCAAGACGCGCTGTTTTGTTATCTATAGCCCCATCTGTGAAATCTATCTTTAAAACGAAGTTAAATAAAAAAAGGTTCATTAAATCCGTTTTTTTGATTTTGAAATTATCTGTTTATTTAGTAATTTCGCAGTCTAAGACTTTAGTCTTAAGTTTTTAAGCGGGTTGAAAAAATTTTATTCATCTCCCGGTTTTAGGAATGAAAATTAAAAAATTATATAAATTCAGCATAGTTGACGAATCCAAGTTGATGCCTGTTTTTTCCGGGACATTGACCCCTTGGCGCATTTTCTTTTTATTTCTTGGCTCACTTCTTTTTATTTTATTCACCGGCTTTCTTTTAGTCTTACTTACTCCGGCTAAAAATTTCATTCCGGGTTATTTCAGCAATTCTGAAAGGGCAATGGCTGAAGACGCCATCTTGAAAGTGGCAAGGATGCAGGAACAATATTTTGCGAATGAGGCATATCTTGAGAATCTCCGTGACGTCATGAATCCACACAGAAAGTCGGTGGATTCACTCGAAGCTGTTGCCAAATCCTTGGAAGTCTCTCCCGAATCGTTAATGTCCACCTCCCCGGAAGAAAAGAATTTTGTAAAAAAAATGCAACAAAGAGAGAAATTTAATATCTCCGTGCAATCATCAATGGCAGCGGAAGGAATGTTGTTTTATCCCATAAGCGAAGACGGCATTCAATCTCAAACCTCACGCGACAGTTATAAAGCAGAAATGATTCTCCCCGTCAACACTTCCGTGATGTCGCTCGCCGATGGAGTTATTTTAGCATCTTTCTACGATAAAAACTCGGGTGGAAATTCAGTTATTATCCAGCACGACAATGGTTTTGCAAGCCGATATTCCGGATTGGGAACCCTCTTGGCAAGTCAGGGCGACAAAATCTTCGGAGGTGAGATTCTTTCACTCTCACGCGCATCAGGCGCAAAATCTCCTTCAAAAGTAATTGTGGAATTATGGTATAACGGAGTTCCGTTAAAGCCGTACGGTTATATCAATTCTCATAAGCATCTTCAAGTACCATCTATAAATTCTATTACTGAATCATCGCTTGAAGAAAACGAATTAAATACTGACGAAAATCTATGAAGAATGTGGCGATAATGGGCTCTACCGGAAGCATCGGCACCCAAACTCTTGATATTATAGAAGAATCACCTCACCTATTTCGAGCCTCAGTCCTGACAGCCGGGAAGAATTATAAACTTCTCGCAGAGCAAGCCCGCAAGTTTCATCCCGACAAAGTTGTGATAGCTGATGAAAATTTATTATCACCATTGAGGGAACTCCTTTCAGACACCCCGATTATTGTGGAAGGAGGAGCCCAAGCCCTTGCGGAGGCCGGATGCGGAGATAATGTAGATATAGTGCTTGCAGCTCTCGTGGGCTACAGCGGATTGATACCTACAATTAATGCCATTAAGGATAATAAGATTATAGCTCTTGCAAATAAGGAGACTTTGGTGGTTGGTGGAAAGATCATTACTGAATTAGTTAAGGAGTATAATTCCGGATTACTACCTGTGGATTCAGAACATTCCGCAATCTTCCAATGTTTGCGCGGAGAAAAAATTTCTGAAGCACGCAAGATTTTCCTGACTGCAAGTGGCGGTCCGTTCAGAAATTTCACTTATGAAGAAATGGCTGACATAACTCCCGAAATGGCTCTAAAACATCCGAACTGGAACATGGGAGCAAAGGTTACTATCGATTCAGCTTCCATGATGAATAAAGGCTTCGAGATGATTGAAGCTCATTGGCTCTTCAATTGTCCTCCTGAAAAAATTGAGGTCTTGGTACACCCGCAATCCATCGTTCATTCAATGGTGGAGTTTGTCGACGGATCAGTCAAAGCGCAACTCGGAATCACTGATATGCACCTTCCCATACGATATGCTCTTGGTTATCCAAACAGAATATCTTCCGACTCTCCCGGATTGCAACCTCAACAATTTAAAAATCTGACTTTCGAAATTCCTGATTTTGATCGTTTCCCTCTTTTGGGATTCGCTTTTGATGCCATAAATAAGGGGGGGAATATGCCTTGCATCCTGAATGCCGCTAATGAAGTGGCAGTCAAAGCATTCCTGGAATCAAGAATCGGATTCCTTCAAATGGCTGAACTTGCCGGGTTAACAATGAATTCTGTTGAATTCCTCCCGTCACCTTCTCTTGAAGACTTAATCGAAACACATAACTTTGCAACAAATTTTGCATATAATCATCTCTCCTTATTTTAAATTATGGACGTATTTCTAATTAAAGCAACTCAACTCATTCTCGCCCTCGCTTTCCTCATAATTATTCACGAGTTCGGACACTTCTTCTTTGCAAGGCTTTTCGGAACTAAGGTGGAAAAATTCTATATTTTCTTTGACCCTTTCACAGAAATCTTCAAATGGAAACCCGGAAAATACTTCGGGTTCTTCGGCTCTCACCATAAGCTGAAAAAAGCCGGAGATGATGAAGTGGAAGAAAACTTTTCGGAAGAAACTAAATCAGAAAATATTGAAAACTCTAAGGAAAACAAACCTAAAAAGAGAAAGAAAACATCTTTCTGGGGAGACACTGAATATGGAATCGGCTGGATTCCCCTCGGCGGCTATTGCCGCATCGCAGGTATGATCGACGAATCAATGGACACCGAGCAAATGAAACTTCCCCCGAAAGAATGGGAAT
>WFMC01000059.1 GCA_009177205.1 Bacteroidales bacterium | reverse complement strand
CAGGACTTGATGCAGATGGTAAATGCAGGATTCCAGCCTCTTGACCAGTTGGCTAAGGATACCGGCAAATCCATCGGTCAACTCAAGGATGAGATGTCGCAGGGCAAGATTTCAGCGGAAATGGTTCAGCAGGCATTTATCAATGCGACTTCCGAGGGTGGAAAATTCTTCAATATGTCGCAAGCCGCAACCGCAACGATTTCAGGTCAGATGTCGATGCTTGGTGATGCGACCGACCTTATGTTCAACGACCTCGGAAAGAAATCTGAGGATGCAATCATAAAGGTTATTGAGGGTGCAACATGGATGGTAGAGAACTACGAAAAGGTAGGCGGTGTGTTAGGAACAGCAATCGCCACTTTCGGTATCTACAAGGCATCCGCGATGGCGAGTGAATTTGCCATAAAGGTTGCCGCAGAGGAAAGAAGCAAGGCGGTGGTTCAGGGCTTTGAAGAAGAAATCGCCAAGATGGAGGAATATCAGCGTCAACGCGCACTTATGGCGTTTGATGAAGATGTCCGTGGCGCACTTGAAACCGGGTCTATTTCAACCGAGATGGCTGAGAAAATTCAGCTTCTACGTGAAGAAGTGAACGCACGGAAAGATGCGGCACAGGCAGCGGTTGATGCGGCAAGAAAAGAACAATCGGCTATCAATGATGCTCTGCAAGCCGCCAATGAAAAGGTTGACAAGGCGCAGGAAATGGTGGATATTGCCGAGCAAATCGGTGATGCTGAAGACCAAGCAGCCGCAGCCGCAGATTTGCTTTCCGCTCAGATGGAACGTGAAGCCCTTACGACCCAACTTGCAAATTCGCAGACACAGGTACATGAGGCTGAGATGGCTTTGGATACCGCTACCACCCAAGCAAACACCATTTCCCAAATCCAGCAGACCAATGCGACCAATGCCAATACCGCTGCCCAGAACACCAACACAGTTGCGACCGGCAGGGGACGCATCGCCACGGCTCTTTCCACAGCAGGAAATAAGATTGCTACCGTTGCCCAGTACGCCTATACGACTGCTATCAATGCTTGCACTAAGGCATGGCACTCGTTGAAAGTTGCCTTTGCCACTAACCCCATCGGTTTAATCATCACGGCTCTGACAACCGTCATAGGTCTTTTTATGACCTTTAAGAAAGAAACTGAAAGCACTACAAAGGAAGTGGAACGATTCGGAGAAGCTGCGGTTAAGACTAAGAGAAATATTGATACACTTTATGCTGTCCTTGATTCAGTGAATAAGGATAGCAAAGTCTATCGTGATTCATTAACTGAATTAACCAAAATAGCCAAAGAATATGGCATAGTTATCACTAATGAAAAAGAAGCACTTAATGAGTTGATTGCGAAAAGAAGCATCTTGAATGACCTGATTCTTAAAGAGGGTGAGGCTCGCCAAATTGCAAATCGTATAGCCACATATCAGGAAGATAAAAAAGGCTATATTGATGACTTCATTAAGAATATGACCGAAAGTATAGAAGATGAAAGCAAAGGTGATGCGGAAGACAATGCTGGACGTTTCGCTCAGATGATTGCAGACAAGGTTGAACGTGACTTACAAGATGTTGAAAATGGTAAGATTCAGGGTCTTGTGGCGCACTGGAATAACCTTGAAAAACAACTTAAAGACCTACAAAAGAATGTAGAGTATAATGAAAGTGGGCAAGTAAGTGCAGACTACTATTCCAAAATGGAACAGTTGCGCAAGGATATAGGTCAAGTCCAGAAAGAGATTGCGCAAGCTGCAAACAGCGAAGCAAAGGCTTTCGCTGACCAAATGGAAATGGCTAATGATTACCAACTTGATATAAAAGATACCGCCAAATTTGTCAAGGAATTGACGGATAAAGTGGTAATGACTAATAGTTTCATAAACCAAACCAGAGCTAATGCTCAAGCGGTGAATCAGGCACTTGAGTCTATGAAAGCCCCAGAACCTGATTTTTCTGCGGTTGGTATGGATGTTACCAATCTGGTTAAGAATTTCAAGGATTTCAAAAAGCAGGTTGACACTATTGATGATTCTGATGTGAAACCAAAGGTTGACTCTTCCGATATAGATAAGGCAACCGAAAGTGCAACAGAAGCAAAAGCCGAAGTTGAGAATCTTGATGATTCTTCTGCATCCCCATCTACTGATACAACGCAGATAGATGCCGCCACGGAAAGTGCAATGGCTGCCACTGGTGCAATGGCTACTCTTGATAAAGCTTCTGCCGAACCGGTAATTAAGACCAAGTGGCTTGATGGCTTTACGACCAAAGTAAATGAAGCATGGGTGGGATTACAGAAATTATTTGGTGTGGAGAATCCTGAACCTTTGATTAACGCCAATCAAAGGGTAAACACTCAACCACAAAAATCCCAGTCCCAAAAGGCTCAACAGGCTGTAACCGATATAAAAGCGGAATTTGCAAAGAAAATTGCCAGTGCCAAAACCACAAATCAGATGGCAGAAATCCGCAAGAGTATAAACGACATTATGGGTGACCTTGAGCAAAATAGTGCGGATTATAAGTATTTTGAGGGTTTGCTTAAATCTCTTGACAAGCGAGATAAGTCAAAGAATAAAAGCGGAAGCAAGGATGACCCCAAGCAGAGAGCCTATGAACTTCGCAAGGCACAGCTTGAGGAAGAGAAACGCACCGCTGAACTCTTACAGGCTGAAAAGAATCGTCAGCGTGAACTTGAAATCGCCCAGATGGAGGATAATTCCGAAAAGGAAATAGCCACCATCAAGTTCACGTCTGAAAAGAAACGTCAGGCTCTTGAGGCTG
>WFMC01000190.1 GCA_009177205.1 Bacteroidales bacterium | reverse complement strand
TCTGATACCTACCATATTTCCGTTGGCATCATAAAGTTTATGGACACTCTCCGCTTTCATCCTCATTGCATTGGAATCAACCAATTCAATATCAAGTTCATCGAACCCTAAATTTGTTTCGAAGAAAATCTTTTTGATTTCTGAAGCACCGGCTTTATCAAGAAATAGCATCTCTAATGTCTTTCCGGCATAACCATTCCCGTCTATACCTGACATGTATTCAATGTTTGAGAACCAGTCAAGTATGGACTGCGACACTTTACCATTGAGCTGTGCAACCAAGGACACGAACAACCGATTGGCAGGGGTTGCACCCTGCTTCCCAATTCCCTCGGAAAAACGTGTCTTGGAAATCTTGAATTCATCGCCACTGCGCAGAAACAACTCAAACTCTCGTTCACCGGGCCTTTTCTCATATAGCCATTCGGCAATAATAACCTCAGAGGTATAATCGAAGCCATAACGGTATTTAGAACCGTTAAGTGTGAACTGGATTTCAAAAGAAGTCGGTTCTGACGATGATGTCAGGTCAAGAGAGAAAGGTTCCGCATTCAGTCTATCCTTTGGATTGAGCTTTACAGAATTCAGCAGCACATCACGCATTGCTTTCAATGCTTTCAACACATTACTCTTGCCACTTGAATTGGCACCATACATGACTGCAACCGGGAGTAGATCCTCTCCACAAGATTTCACAACGGCATCTGACAACTCCTGAATCGAAGCAGCCTCCATGCTCAAAGTCATCTCATCTCTGAATGACCTAAAGTTCTTGAATGTGAAATTTACTAACATATCTTATTCAGTTTAACACCGCAAAGATAACAAAAAATTTCCATATAGAGTTTATTTTATGAGATATTTTCTCACAAAACCCAATCTGGATAAGTTTTCAGTGGCTGATACTACTATGTGTTTACTCACCGAAGGAGATTTTCTTTATCCTTGAGGTCATATTGTAATAGATTATAGAACACATTTGGACATATTATAAAGAGTTCAGATTTACGATTCTCTCGTTGATAAAAACTCCGAGAGGCGCAACGGCTAATTCACTGTTATCGCAAGCGAACACTTCAATTATTGGTCTATGCCGTCAGCGGCGTTTGGAGCAAGTCCTGCACTACCGCAGACCGCATATCCACAATTTAGAGAGGACTAAACACCGAGAGCCTGACGACTTTTGCAGGATGCTCCGCTGTACCTGCCTTTGTCTTTCAGTCACTCCGTGTTCTTTACGTCCTCTCCAGTCGTATTTGTTAGTGCCGTTGTGCCACTCTCTGTTTGAAGCAGTCCACGGGTCGAGACTGTAATAACCTGTCTCCCTTGTCGCCTAATTATCACAGACTCGCCTTTCCGGGACTGAGCAGTACCATTTAATATTATACTAGAATCTTCTTATTAGAAATTTCAGTAGCCTTATTGCTTTAGCGCTTCGCTCTGCGAAGAATATGTTGAGATTCGTTTTCACCGGCGCGGAATCTTCGCTCCAATTTATTGCTGTACCATCAACTAAGGAAGCCTTGCTTGCTCGTAATTGAAAACGTGCGGAGCAGGGCTATTCTTATGCTCTTTCGGCTGAAAAATCTCCAGACCTACGGC
>WFMC01000171.1 GCA_009177205.1 Bacteroidales bacterium | reverse complement strand
TTTCTATGTTAATAAGACCACGATGGAAAGCTTAGGATTCACATATGAATCCACAAGAGAGCAGGTTTTCAGCCAATTATTCATCCCCCTACTTATTGCGTCTTTGTTTTGGGCCATTGTAGTGGGATTAGTGACATATATTCGAGGAAAACAAAAGCGACATAAAACACAAGAGATTGTAGATCAACCTAAAGATTTGACTTCAATCGTATCGCAAACAATAGAAAACGCTAAAGAAATTGGAGAAGATTCCGAGCCGAAGACTATTCCCAAGGAAGAATCTTCTTCAATCATACGTCCAATCAATACAGTTAAAATATCAGATAAGTCTAAGATTCAGAAAATATATAATAAATGGATTCTCACAACACTGAGAAATTACAAAAAGTATGTTCTAGGTACACTAGTAATTATTATAGTTGTTGCACTATTCTTATTTTTTATTTCAAAGATAACTATGTCGTCTAATACTGTATGTAAATATCTATATGCAGACTCACAAGGTATCATCCATGTAGATAAAAACTGTTCTGCGATTTCCTCTATTGGCGTAAATCGTATAGAGTTTGAGGACGTTAGTGATGAAGATTTGCAGGATTGCTGTCATATTTGCATCGATGACAATATATATGAAAAACTTAAAGAAATTTATAAAAATAGAATCATAGAACAGAGGCTAAGTAATATTTATGATGTCCTCTGTATATATAAAATTTCTAACATTCCTTCAAATAGATTAGAATTTAGATCGTGGTTAGAGACAAAGCAAGAGAATCTTGAATATTTACATAATATCCTATCACTTATGCGTGTAAGAGGAATAGGCAATGACATGACCACCTTTAAGTCATGGCTAAACTCCGATGACAAATCAAATGTTGACATTTCAACCGCGATAATGAGATTACATGAAACTTGTGAGCGCGAAGGGTTAAATGTTGGTGATTTCAATGAATTTCTAAGATATATGCAGTATAGTGAAAGCGATAGGCAGTGGGTATTTAATAAACTCATTGAACTTAACTATGATATGGAACCCTATCAAGAGTATTATGACACATTGACAGCTCTGGTGCCATATGAATCAGCTAATTAATGCAAATTTAATTAGCGTTTGGCTCCGTACAAGATACTATTTCACTCATAAATTCGTTATATTTGCAGATGACAAGTGAGAGAGCTTGTGGGCAATGACAAGAGTAGTCCTAATGGATGCGACGAAGCAGGGCGATGAAAAGCGATGCAGGGTGCCGTAGGAGCGAATGTTGGAGTTGCGGAGAGGCGTTCTGATAAATGTTTGATTTTTAGGATATAAGAAAGGTGGTGTTTCCCAAGTGGGACCACAAATTTGAGCTGCTGAATAATTCGGCAGCATTTATTTTTTTGTTAGAGCACCTAACTCTCCAAGTCTATATGTTGGATAGGGCAACAGGGTTCAGCATTGATTTTT
>WFMC01000087.1 GCA_009177205.1 Bacteroidales bacterium | reverse complement strand
TTCACTTTTACAACATCCAAGGCTACGGTTCTGCTTCCGAGTAAGGATGTAAAGTCTATCGTGGATTCTGATGTTAAGATTACATCTCTTTCTCCAGAGTGGAAAGAATGGGCGGAAAAGAACGATGCCTTTGATGGCGTTGGAAATTCACGCACTTTACATCTCAGCGACATAATAACTAAAAATGGGTCCATAAACCGTGTTCGTGTTCTTGAGAAAGGTGCAAAGGTTCGCTATCTTGAACTTTCTCCAAATACATACTCACTCAACTGGGATACCATAGAAGTGGTACGCGCAGATAAGCGTCCAAAGCTTATGCTCTCAGGCGTGAATCGACGCTATAAACTTGCCTCAGGCATGGAGTATGAAGGTCAATACGTAGAAGAAGTTCCCGGGCAGACTATGAGTCTTCTCCGTGACAACGGAGTTGTAGAGGTCTTCAATACAGAAGAAGTTATGAAAGACAATCGTTTCAAGATTAATCCTAATCAGACTCTTCTTGAGCAGGCTGATCTTATTGACATAGTTCAACTTAAGAATGGTGGAACACATCGTGGCGTTATCTTTGAGCGCAATTATTCTGATAGTGACGAAATAACAAATGATTATCTGCTTATTCAATTGGAGAATGGAACTACAATGAGCATCAACTTTGCTGATATTATTGAGTATCGTAAGGAGAAAAACC
Source organism: Bacteroidales bacterium (assembly GCA_009177205.1). Lineage (GTDB taxonomy): Bacteria > Bacteroidota > Bacteroidia > Bacteroidales > Muribaculaceae > Lepagella. The sequence continues at coordinate 3,718 of WFMC01000087.1, read as the reverse complement.
CTCAATATAAACCACTCACTGATATTGTTCTTGAGGCAAACCAAGCAGCAATTAATCGCAATGTCCTTTACCTACAACCCACAAAGGAAGTCTCCGGCATTGTAACGGTTGATACCGATTCATTGAGTCTCACCATTTCCCCAAGCAATCCTCAGATTATCACGGTAGAATTCCATATGGATAATGCGAAAGCCCAACAGTTAAAACTGATTAAAATCCGCAAATATCAAGATAAGAAAGCCAAGACGCATTATTACGGCTTCACATTCGAGGATATGGTAAAGAATGCTATACTTCCTAAATCAATTGAAACAAGTGTAAACGGTATTTCCAAAATTGAATACACCATTTCAACTGGTGCAACCGGGATCTATGGAGTCTATGACCCACTTACCAATAAGATTGTTATCTTCAAGATTGCAGACCCAGAGGCAGTAGGATGAATCCAATAGGAGAAAAGAATGAAAGCGATGCGTACTACAACAGCCATAGCCGCGTGTCTCGTATTTTGTGGCGCATGTTTGATATATGGACATAGCAAACAGACCAAGAGGAATGTGGAGGTAGTGTCTGAAAATGGAACCCAATTAACAAAAAATCTTGGAGATGTGGATTCCAAAATAAGCATTCCTTTCGGATGTGATATTACGTATTCTCATTCTGTCCACTGGTCTGTAGGATATAACTATAGCGTGGAATATGATAAGGCAGCTTTCAAACTATCCGAAAATTTAAGGTATAACAACCACGATGCAGTCGCAAATGGTATGTGTGGTGGAGATAAAGCCATTCTTACATCAACATTGACACCTATGAAAAAAGGTAGATTTATAGTTAAAATCATACATGCTTTTCGTGGTAGTCAAGAGCGAGTTATAACTCATGACATCACTGTAAAATAATAAATATCGACTATGAAATTGCGAAAAGTGACGTTGCTAATTGCTTTGATGTTAGGCGTGGCATCGGTATATGCTGAAAACAACTACCGAGTTACGTCATCTTCAAGACTAAATGTGCGAAAATCGGCATCAACAAGTGCAACGGTTTTAGGCACGTTTAATAGCGGTCAAGAAATTGAAGTGTTGTCAGTCGGCAATGGATGGGCAAAAGTAAAGTTCAATGGGAAGACAGGCTATGTGAGTGAAAAATATATTACCCCACTTCCGAAGAAAGAGACACCAAAGTCTGAGCCCAAACCTAAGAAAGAGGTTGTAGAGGAAAAGGTTGTTGTTGAGAAAGAAGTTCCGGATAACAATATATTTCGTGAAATTAGAGACGCCGGTGATTATGAGGTTGAAACACCTCTTACTCTTGGTGATGCACTATCAGACAACTTCAATCTTTACCTTGCTGTTCAAGGAGGTTTCGGATGGTCAAACTTTCTATGGAATAACGGAAGCGTAAATGGGACAATGGCATATTCTGGCAATATTATGGCTCAACTATATTTTGAGGATAAAGTTTCCTTTATCCCGCAAAATTGGTATTCTGAACTCGCATTGGGCTATAACAAACTCGGAGCCGCAGATTTCGACATGAACTATATCCATCTGGGATTATACCCATTCGGTTATCGTGTTCCATTGGACCCTATCAATATTGTTGTAAAGGCTGGCGTGGACTTATCATTCCCTTTGAGCGATTTGGAAACGTACAGCAATTCGTGGAGCGCAGATTTCCAATGCGGTGTACTCGGTGGATTGCAAATTGAATGGAAGCAATTTGCAATAGGTTGTAATGTTATTTATGACTTCACCGAAGTATCTTCTTCGTGCAATCAAACACTTAACAACATAGGAGTTTTAGGAACTATATCATACAAATTTGGCAAATTCGGACATAAGAAATGAAAAAGAACGATATGGATAGTCTCATTTCGAGAAGAGACTTTTTCAAAAAGGCAGCCAAACGAATTCTGCCTATACTTGCAATTGGGGCGATTCCTTCGCTACTTACCTCATGCGATGAAGATAATTATGATCTTGAACAAGCCTTGAATGGTGGTAGCAGTTCGAACGGGTGTGGAGGCAGCAGTTGTTATGCAAGCTGTGCTAACAATTCCGAAAGCAGCGGTTGTTCCACTTGTTACCAGACTTGCTCTGCTTATTGTAAAGATAGTTCTTATAACTCTAGTGGTGGAGGATGTACAGGATCCTCTTGTAGCTCAAGTTGTGGAACAAGTTGTAATCAGGCATGTGCTCAAAATTGCAAAAGTAATTGTGGTGATGGCTGTACATCAAATTGCGGAGAAGGGTGTGCTACAACTTGCAAAACAGGATGTGGTCGTCAATGTTACTGGTCTTGTGGTGGTTCATGCGATAAGCAATGTGCCGTTGGCTGCTTAACCTCATGCGTAGGTTACGGCTATGGTTCTACATGTAGCGGATGCTTTGGCTCTTGTAGCACCCAATGTAGTACCACATGTAGATCATATTGTTATCAGTCATGCTCTAATATGGGTACAAAGTGAATAATTTAATAAAGAAATCATTGGGCGATTGGCAATCAGGCGTTGCTAAAAGTATTACTTTCATTGTGACTAAAGATTGCCAATTAGCCTGCAAATACTGTTACCTTGTCGGTAAAAACGAAAAGGAGCGAATGGATTGGTTTGTGGCAAAAAAAGCCATAGACTATATTCTTTCACATGAGGCTGACTTTCCTGAAGAATCAGTTATATTTGATTTTATTGGCGGAGAACCTTTCTTAGAGATTGATTTGATTGATCGTATCTGCGACTATATTAAAACCGAAATGTTTCGGTTGAATCATCACTGGTTTAACTCATATCGTTTTTCTTTTTCTACTAATGGAATTAATTACCATACCGATAAGGTACAGGAGTTTATTAAGAAAAACCATAGTCATCTTTCCATTGGTATTACGATTGACGGTACTAAGAAAAAGCATGACCTAAATCGTATTTGGAAAAACGAAATACCAGAGAAAGGAAGTTATGATGAAGTTGTTAAAAACATTCCATTATGGCTATCCCAATTTCCAGGTGCAGCTACAGAGGTAACTATAAGTGCGTCTGACGTTCCATATATAGAAGACAGTGTATTACATCTTTATTCTCTCGGAATACATGAAATTAATATAAACTGTGTCTTTGAAGATGTTTGGAAAGATGATGATGATAAAATCTTTGAAGCACAACTGGTTCAATTAGCAGATGCCATAATTGAACATAAGTATTATGCACAATATGTCTGCTCCTTTTTTGCGGCCCATATAGGTAAACAAATGCCTATCCAAGAAAATAATAATTGGTGTGGGGCTGGTAAGATGCTTTCAATAGACTCACAAGGGAACTTCTATCCCTGCACTCGATTTGCTGCTTATTCGTTGCGCTCAAAAAGACCAATTATCATTGGCAATGTAGAAGAAGGCATAGACAAGAATAAACTTCGCCCCTTCCTTACTCTTGACCGTACCACTCAGTCTCCTCAAAAGTGTTTGGATTGTGAGGTGGCAAGCGGTTGTGCTTGGTGTCAAGGCGAAAATTATGATGCAGCTGACACATCAACGATATATCAGCGTTCTACCGCCATTTGTAAAATGCACAAGGCGAGAGTGCATGCCAATAACTATTATTGGAACAAATTATTCCGCACTCTTGAACTTGAAGGTAAGAGAGAAGAATACGAAAAATCTAAACCTCAAATTAAATCAGAGCCATGCTGAAATATCTTATTGTCATTTTGGATGATGC
>WFMC01000061.1 GCA_009177205.1 Bacteroidales bacterium | reverse complement strand
ACAATGGCTAAAGAAATTGCTGGACAGATCAAATTGCAGATTAAAGGTGGTGCGGCGAATCCGTCGCCTCCAGTAGGACCTGCCTTGGGTTCTAAGGGCATCAATATCATGGAATTTTGCAAGCAATTCAACGCCCGCACCCAGGACAAAGCCGGAAAGATNCTCCCTGTAGTGATCACTTACTACACCGACAAATCTTTCGACTTCGTAGTTAAGACTCCTCCTGTAGCCGTACAGCTCAAGGAAGTGGCTAANCTTAAGAGTGGTTCCGCTCAGCCTAACCGTAATAAGGTAGCGGAAATCAGCTGGGATCAGGTGAAGACTATTGCAGAAGACAAGATGCCTGATTTGAACTGTTTTACTTTAGACTCGGCAATGCGCATGGTTGCCGGCACAGCGAGAAGCATGGGTATCACCGTAAAAGGAGCATTCCCTGAACTAAACTAATAAACTTCAATTGAAAATGGGAAAACTGACAAAAAATCAAAAGTTGGCTCTGTCGAAGATTGAANCNGGNAAGGCNTANACNCTNGCNGANGCANCNGAGAAAGTAAANGANATNACTTTCACNAANTTTGANNCCTCCNTNGANATNGATGTTCGTCTTGGAGTAGACCCTCGTAAAGCCGACCAAATGGTGCGTGGCGTAGTTTCACTTCCTCACGGCACAGGTAAGCAAGTTCGCGTACTCGTATTGTGTAATCCGGATGCAGAAGCTGCAGCCAAAGAAGCCGGAGCCGATTATGTCGGTCTTGATGAATACCTTGAGAAAATCAAAGGTGGATGGACTGACGTTGACGTTATCATCACTCAGCCTTCAGTAATGGGTAAACTCGGTCCGTTGGGTCGTATACTCGGTCCTCGCGGATTGATGCCTAACCCGAAGAGCGGCACAGTGACTATGGACGTAGCAAAGGCAGTTAAAGAAGTAAAACAGGGTAAGATAGACTTTAAGGTTGACAAAACCGGTATTGTTCACGCATCTATAGGAAAAGTAAGCTTTACTCCCGAACAGATGAAAGACAATGCAAAAGAGTTTATCAATACACTTGTGAAACTTAAGCCCGCAACTGCGAAAGGCACATATATCAAGAGTATTTATNTTTCNAGCACCNTNAGCCCGGGCNTTAAAGTNGACGCTAAGAGCGTTGCTGAATAATCTTTTAATACAAAGAAAGACATGAAAAAGGAAGATAAATNAGTTATNATAGAGATGATTGGGAATACACTCGGCGAATATTCTTGTGTATATCTCATTCAATCTGCAGGCTTGAACGCCGAAAAGACAAGTGCACTTCGNAGAGCATGCTTTAAAGANGATATCAAGATGCTTTGCGTCAAGAATACTCTTCTTAAGAAAGCANTCGAAGCGAGTGAAACAGATTACTCAGAACTTTACGATCTCCTTCATGGAGAGACGACCCTCCTTTTAAGCAACACAGGAAATGCTCCTGCAAAACTTATCAAAAAGTTCCGCGACAAAAAGGAAACTCTTCCGTTGCTTAAGGGTGCGTATGTAGAGGAGACAGTTTACATTGGTGAGGACCAGTTGGAAACCCTTTCCAATATCAAAAGCAAAAACGAACTTATCGCCGACGTTATCGCTCTTCTTCAGAGCCCGGCGAAAAACGTTATCAGTGGACTTNAAAGTGGTGCCAACNAATTGCATGGCATTTTGGAGACACTTTCCAACAANTAATCATCAACATCTAAAAAAACAAAAGAACCTATACAAAAATGGCGGATTTGAAA
>WFMC01000049.1 GCA_009177205.1 Bacteroidales bacterium | reverse complement strand
CCGGCTCAAAAAAGTTTTTCCAAATTATGAATTCCTACTATGCCGATTACGGTTTTGTAGCGTGTTGGGAGGATTGATTTTATTTCTCTTCCCTCTTTACGGTCAGAAACAATTGGATGTAAATGCGCTTCCGGTGATTCACTCAGAGTATATTTCATGTTCTTCCGAAGCAGAAGATATAACTGATTGGTGGAAATCGTTTGAAGATCCGAATCTAAATATTCTGGAAGAACTCGCCATTAAAAATAATTATGACATACGCGCATCGCTAAGTAGAATAGAAGCGTCGCGTCAAATGTTAAAACAAGCATATTCCGGATATTTTCCCACCGTAGATGTTTTTGCCGGATTTGATGTTAATAAAGATTCCGGAAGAGAAGATAAACCATACGGACATGTCCCTACTTCTTCATTTTTTAATGTCGGGGCGAATGTGTCATGGGAAATTGATTTATTTGGAAGAATCAAACAGAAAGCAAAATCAGGTAAGATATCTGTTAATATTTCTCGATTGGACTACGAATCGTTGTTGGTTAGTCTTACAGCCGAAGTTGCTCAGAATTATGGTGCTCTTTGCATGTATCATCAGCAACTACTCATTGCAAATGCTCATTTGAAATCTCAAATAGAGATGTTTGACATTGTCAAAGACAGGTATAAAGCGGGATTGATTTCAAAACTTGACGTAGCTCAATCTGAAAATACCGTCAACAGCACCAAACTTAAAATCCCAATGTTGGAGGCTCAACAAGCAGTGGTTAAAAATTCGTTGGCTGTGCTTTGCGGAGTCTCTCCGGGAGAATTGGATTCTCTTTTAGATGCAAATGTTCAACCGACATTGCGCATTCCGGAAGCAATCGGGCAGCCGGCTGATATTCTTCGTAATCGTCCTGATATTGCCATGGCTGAGCAACATATAGCAGCCACTGCCGAGGAATTGGGNATTGCAAAAAAAGATTATCTTNCCTCTTTATCTATTAATGCATCAGTTGGAACCTCTTCTCATGACTTAAAAGGTCTTTTCGGTCNACACAGTCTTANTTTTGCCGTAACTCCTCAATTAACATGGACACTCTTTGAAGGATTGTCAAGAAGAGCGAATGTAGCTGAGAAGAGAGCATTAATGGAAGCACAAATTGAAACATACAATAGCAGCGTGTTGACGGCTTTGCAAGAAGTGGATAATGCGATAGTTAACTATACAGCCGCCCGCAAGGAACTGACTCTTTATGATAATGCCTTGGCTACGAGCCGCGAAATGCTACTGCTATCTATTGACCGCTATAAATTAGGGCTGGCGAATTATTCAGATGTAGCAAGTTCTCAAGTGGCATATTTGAGTTATCAAACCTCCCTGCTGACTTCAAGAAATAACTGCTTTAACAGTCTTGTGGCTTTATATAAAGCTTTAGGTGGAGGTTGGAAAAACAATCTCGCAAAAAAATAAATCCGGAATTAAATACTTTCTCGAATATGAATAAAGATAAGCATAATAGAATTTCAACTAAAAAAGTTCCGAATTGGGCTTTATGGTTATTATTTATAATTTGTGTGGCGTTAGGTTTCTTTTTTGCCGGTTGCAAGAAAGATGTGAAGAATGCCTCCGGGTCTGAAATTCCGGAAATTGCAACAGCCAAGCCGGAAATAAGAGATGTCATAATCACCTCCACTTATCCGGCTTCTATTGAATCTTCGGATAAAGCTGAAGTTGTAGGACGTGTAAATGGACTGATTAAAGCCAAACATTTTAAGGAGGGTGATTTTGTAAAGGCAGGGCAATCTCTCTACACTATTGAATCAACTATTTATGATGCCGGATTAAGAGAGGCTGAGGCTCAGTTGGCTTCTGCAAATGCACAATTAAAATATGCCACTCATCATTATAAAGCCCTTGAGTTGGCATATAAGACTAATGCCGTATCTGAAATGGAGGTTTCCCAAGCGTTGAGTCAGATGCAAGCGGCATCTGCAACTGTCATGCAGACTCAATCACAAGTGAATACTGCAAGAACAAAAGCCGGATATTGTCGGGTAGTGGCTCCTATCAGCGGAAGAATTACTTCTTCAACATTAGATGTAGGCAATTATGTTAATGGAGAAGGTGCTCCGGTCACTTTAGCAACCATATATAATAATGATAAAATGACGGTCAGTTTGTCTATTCCGGAACAAATATACGCTCAAATATCAGCTGATGGCGAGGGATTCAAAAAAGAGATGTACAGGGAAGTGAAATTATTACTAACTAATGATGAAAGCCGGGCAAACGATGTGCCTCAATATATTATTAATATTAATTATGAATCTCCCGAAGTTGATTCATCCACAGGTAATATTATTTTGAAAGGAAATATCCGCGGAGTCGATGAGAAACTTCGTCCGGGAATGTACGGTATTGTAAAACTCCCTCTTAATAATGTGGCAAATGGAATTTTAGTAAGGGATGCTTCAATATCCACCGACCAAAGAGGAAAATATCTATATACGATTAATGCAAAGAATGAAGTTGTTTACACTCCTATTCAAGTCGGGGAATTGTATAACGATTCATTGCGGGTCATAAAATCCGGATTGAAGCCTGATACTCAATATGTGAGAGATGCGATGATGAACGTTCGCTCCGGGGAAAGAGTAAAACCTGTTTTGAAATAAAAATTGGGGCTTATGTTTTCAAGATTTTTTATCAACCGACCAATATTTGCCACCGTTATTGCAATTTTGATGGTAATAGCAGGGGCATTTACTGTTTTCACATTGCCTATTGCACAATATCCGGATATTACGCCACCAACGGTGATGGTGAGTGCAAGTTATCCGGGCGCAGATGCCCAAACAGTAGCGGAAACAATAGGTGTTCCTATTGAGCAGCAGGTTAACGGAATCGAAGGGATGTTATATATGAGTAGTAATTCCGGCTCTGACGGTAGCTATTCTTTAACATTAACCTTTGAAAACGGCACCAATCTTGATGAGGCGGCAGTAGAAGTTCAAAATAGGATTCAGGAGGCGGAAGCCTCATTACCGTCTGTCGTAAAACAAGAGGGATTGAGTGTTTTAAAGAATTCATCCAATCAGGTCCTGTTTGTCTGCTCTCGAGAGTGATAANGATGCAGGATATGNTGCATTNTATCTGACAAATTATGCNCANTTAAATNTTATTGANNCATTGTCAAGNGNTGAGGGTGTAGGAGGTNTTTCAGCTTTCGGAGNAGGCGAATACAGCATGAGAATTTGGNTGANTCNTCAATTGATNANCNCACGCGGCGTAACACCGGCAGATGTTGAGGCGGCAATTACAAGTCAGAATATGCAGGTATCAGCCGGGTCAGTTGGTACGCCCCATTCCGGCAAGGCAATGTTTGAATATACTTTGACAAGCCAAGGTAAGTTATCATCCCCGGAGGAATTTGGGAATATTATAATTAAAAATAATGAATCCGGAATTCTTAGATTAAAAGATATTGCCAAAATAGACTTGGGTAGCGAGAGTTATGGTCAGGTTGCCAAAGTTAACAATAAGGAAACATGTCTTATTGGCATTCAGCAACTTCCTGATGCCAATGCTCTTGATGTTGCCAATAAATCAATTGCAGAACTTGAACGTTTGTCGCAATATTTCCCGGATGGAGTACATTATTCCATAGTGCAAAATTCAACGGACTTTGTGAAATCATCCTTATCTGATGTGATGACGACGTTCCTTCTTACATCACTCATTGTGATGATAGTCATAATGATATTTTTGCAGAATTGGAGAGCGGTAATAATTCCAATGATAACAATCCCTGTTTCCTTAATAGCAACGTTTGCCGTAATGAAATTAATGGGCTTTTCTCTAAATACGTTGACATTGTTTGGATTGGTATTGGCAATTGCTATAGTTGTAGATGATGCAATAGTGGTGGTGGAAGATTGCTCCAGATTGGTGGATAAAGGTGTGTTGAATTCAAAGCAAGCTGCAATCAGGGCTATGCAGGAATTGACCGGTCCGGTGATTGGTGAGGTCCTGGTCTTAATGTCTGTCTTTATTCCGACCGCATTTATATCAGGAATTACCGGAAAGTTGTATAAGCAATTTGNACTNACTATAGCCGTTTNAACTNCCNTTTCAGGATTTAATGCTNTAACACTNACACCGGCATTATGNTCATTATTNTTAACTNCGAGAAAGCAAACAAAATTTNCGCCCATCCCCTTTTCGTGTGGTTTAATAAATTCTGGGCAAAGTGTGAAGGACTCTATGAAAAGACCATTAATCTCATGTTGAGTCATGCCGGAATTTCAATGGTTATATTCGCCGCAATAGCCGGATTAGGTATCTGGGGTTATATAGTTTGGCCGTCAAGTTATATACCTTCAGAAGATATGGGATATTTTATGACAAGTGTCCAACTTCCCCAAAATGCATCTTTGGAACGCACAAATGTTGTAATGGATGGAATGTCGGAAAAAATTAAGAATATTCCTGGAGTCAAGGATGTGATGTCAATTTCAGGATTCTCTTTTATCGCAGGAGGTTCAGGCTCCAACCTGGGAATTTTAATGGTTGAATTAGATCCTTGGGATAAGCGAAGCAAAAAGGAGAGCATAGATGCAATAATGGAGAAGGTTGATGAAATTGGCGCAAAGGATTTTCAACAAGCCTCCATATTCTCGGTTAATCCTCCGGCAATTCCAGGATTAGGCATTTCGGGAGGTTTGCAGATGCAATTGCTTGATATCAATAATCTCGGTGCCTCGGAAATGCAGAAGGCTTTAGTGGCAATACAAAGAGCAGCTGAGAAAGATAAAAGATTGNCATCTGTAACTTCAATGTATGAAGGAGAAGTTCCTCAATATAAAATTNAGGNTNACCGTNACAGAGTCNCAACTCTTAACTTGAATTTAAGTGATGTTTATTCTGTAATATCATCTTTTATGGGAGGAACTTATGTAGATGATTTTATGTACATGGGCAAGTCGTTCCAAGTCATAATGAAGGGTAATGCAGCCACAGGACGAGATGTATCGGATTTAAGGAAATTGAGCGTTAGAAATGGTGATGGCAGAATGATCAATTTGGAATCGGTCATGAAAATTATTCCTGTAATGGGTCAAAGCAGCATCAATCGGTATAATATGTACTCTACTGCATCTCTAACAGCTAATGCTGCTAAAGGTATCTCTTCAGCCGATGCTATCAAAGCGATGGAAGAGATAGTAAGAGCCACGGTTGGCAAGAATTTCTCCTACGCATGGACAGGAGAGGCTTACCAGGAAACCCAGGCACATACTACAATTCAATTTGTATTTATTTTCGCAGTAATCATGACTTTGCTTGTATTGGCAGCTCAATATGAGAGCTGGACTAACCCGGTAGCTGTTGTCTTAAGTATGCCGATTGCAATTTGTGGAACTATTATCGGATGTATTTTCTATGATTACAGTGTTAGTATTTACACTCAGATTGGATTGATTTTGCTGTTGGGTATGTCTGCCAAGAATGCGATATTGATTGTGGAATACGCAATGGACTTCAGAAAAGCCGGTGTGCCGATTCAGAAGGCTGCCCATGATGCCGGTGTTATCCGGTTCCGCCCGATAATGATGACAGCGTGTGCATTTGTCTTTGGCGTTATGCCAATGATGTTTGCATCCGGAGCGGGAGCAAACAGCAGGCGTGAGCTGGGAACTGCCGTAGTCTTTGGAATGGCATTAAATGGCTTGATCGGCACCACATTTGTTCCGGTATTCTGGAAAGTCCTTCAGGAATTTAACGAAAAGTATCTGGCTCCCCTATTCCCGCCAAAATCCGGAGTACTTCCTAAGAATCTCCCGGCATCTGATTCAGGCGCAGCTTCAATTTAGTTCTCAAACTTCAACCTTTAAAATAATTTTTGACGTGATGGAATTTAGTTAAAAATGAAATAATTAAAAAATAAATATGGTGGTCAATCACTTGGCCACCATATTTTTTATATTGCAATAATCGTTGCTATTAAATCCAGCGAACGTAAGCAAAGTCCATGCGGTGAGGAAGATCTGCGTTCTTGGGATACATTCTCAAAGCATAACGGAACATTCCGGCTTCTTTAATTTTCATCTTAAGAGCGTAAGTATAGATGCTTCCATCTTTCTCTTTTACCTTCAGGTCTTCTGTTCCGGCAAAAGTGCTTTCGCCGTCAAGTTCACGATAATAAACCAATTCAACACCAATTGCATCACCAAGACCTTTAGTGTCGATCTTGCAACTGACTTCAAGTTCAGAACCGGTATTGAGTGCATTTGCCAATGTGTCATCATAGTTGACAGAAAGAACTTGAATATCATTCCATTTGGAAGCAACTTCTTCTTTCCATGCTACAATTTCACGAGCTTTTGCAAAATCGTGAGCCTCAAGTTTAGCGGCACGTTTAGCTTCAGGTTTATAGAAACGTTCAATGTAATCATCAAGCTGACGCTTCATTGTGAAGTGAGGAGCGATGTGGCAGAGAGAACGTTTAATATACTGAATCCATTCAGGGCTATATCCGTTATAATTCTTGTTGAAATATAATGGAATAATTTGATTTTCAAGCATTGAATAGATTGTTGCAGCATCAAGTTTGTCTTGCTGGCTGTTGTCGGTATAAGTAATCTTATCTGTCAATGCCCAGCCTGCCTGTTCATCAAATTTATAACCTTCATACCACCATCCGTCGAGAACTGAGAAATTCAGCACTCCGTTCATGAGAGCTTTTTCTCCGGATGTGCCGGATGCTTCAAGCGGACGGGTGGGAGTGTTGAGCCAGATGTCAACACCTGTAACGAGACGTTTTGCCACAATCATATTATAGTCTTCCAAGAATATAATCTTACCCTGGAATTGAGGCATTTTAGAGATCTCGATGATACGTTGAATCAAACCTTGACCTGCTCCGTCAGCAGGATGAGCTTTACCGGAGAAGATGAATTGAACAGGATATTGCTCATTATTTACGATTTTTGCAAGACGATCAAGGTCTGTGAAGAGCAGATGAGCGCGTTTGTAAGTAGCAAAGCGACGTGCGAAACCTATAATCAAAGCATTGGGGTTAATCTTATCCAATATTTTAACTACGGCTGAGGGATCACCTTGATTCTTAAGCCATTTTTCTTTGAAATCGTTTTTAACAAAGTTGATGAACTTATTCTTCATGGTCATTCTCATGTTCCAAATTTCATCATCTCCGACTTCAAAGATACCTTTCCAAGCTTCCGGATTGGATTGGTCTTCATAAATTTCTGAGCCAAGTTTCTCAGTGTAGAATGTTTTCCATTCGCTTGCTGCCCATGTCGGCATGTGCACACCGTTAGTAACATAGCCCACGTGAGATTCTTCCGGGCTATAGCCTTTCCAAATGCCGGCAAACATTTTCTTTGAAACTTCGCCGTGGAGCCAACTTACGCCATTTGCTTCCTGACATGTGTTCAATGCAAATACGCTCATTGAGAAGCGCTCGTTAGTGTTCGGATTTTCACGACCCATGTTGATTAAGTCGTTCCATGAAATTCCAAGTTTAGCGGGATATTCTCCGAGATATTTACCGAAAAGGCTTTCCTCAAAGTAGTCATGTCCTGCAGGCACAGNAGTATGAACGGNATAAAGANAAGTAGCGCGGNCAATTTCCAATGCTACATTGAAAGGCAAATGGTCATNTTGAACGTAGTCAACGAGACGTTGNAGATTCAGAAGANCTGCATGACCTTCATTGCAGTGATAAATATCAGTCTTAATGCCGAGACGGTTGAGCATTATTACGCCACCTATACCGAGCAAATATTCTTGCTTGATACGATTTTCCCAATCACCGCCATAAAGTTTATGGGTAATCGGGCGGTCGAATTCTGAATTGCGGTCAAAATCTGTGTCGAGAAGATAGAGTTTCATTCTGCCCACATTCACACGCCAAACGTGGCAATAAATTATGCGTCCGGGATAAGGAACTTCCAAAATCATCGGTTGACCATCCTCATCCAAAACTTGCTCAATGGGTAATTGCTCAAAGTTTTGGGCTTCATAATTTGCGATTTGTTGACCGTCAAGAGAAAGGCTCTGAGAGAAGTAACCATAACGATAAAGGAATCCGACAGCAGTCATATTTACGCGGCTGTCTGATGCTTGTTTGATATAGTCACCGGCAAGGACACCAAGACCGCCGGAATAAATCTTAAGGCAGTTGCAGAGTCCATATTCCATTGAAAAATATGCCACGGAGGGAATGTCATTGCGCATCGGTTGCTTCATGTATTCTTTGAAAGAAGCATAGACGATTTTGATGCGGTCCATAAATGCCTTATCGTTGATGATTTCTTTAAGGCGTTCGTAGCTCATTTGTTGGAGAAGCATCACAGGATTCTCTCCAACTTTTCGCCAAAGGTTGCGGTCAAGATCATGGAAAAGGCTTTTTGCCTCGCTATTCCATACCCACCAAAGGTTTTTACTCATTTCCTCAAGCGGCTTGAGTTGCTTGGGAAGTTCAGTGCTAACAGTCAGATTATGCCATACAGGCTGATTTGAGTTGCTAACTTCAAGTTTCATAAGAAATTATATTAGTTAATTTGTTTCAGAATTAAGTTATTTTTTATTTAATACGCGAGCTTTGCTATTTTTAAATGCTATTGCAAAAGCTTCATAATAATCTATGATAAAGAATTTCCAATCTGCTTTATGAGATGTCTCAAAGGCAGCTTTTTTGCATTCAGTTACGATATTTGGAGAATATGACATATAATCTGCCACATTCTGAGAAATCATTTCTACTGATTCCCCATAATTAGTGTCTTCCCTATTGATAACCTTTACACCGGTCTTTTCAATATTGTCAGATTTTAGTGCCGTCAGCACCCATTGACCGAAGCCCGCTTTATCGGTAGTGATAGTTGGGATTCCGAATGCCACGCTTTCGAGTGGCGTGTATCCCCAGGGTTCATAATAAGACGGGAACACTGTTAAATCCAATGCAGGAAGCAAATCATAATAAGATATATTGACGATTCCATCGTTTCCGTCAAGATAGCAAGGCACAAAGACTATCTTAATATTTTTCAATTTTCCTTCCTGATGCAGTGAGCGCAGACGACAACAAACATTGTCGGAATCTTCATTATTTAATCTGTGTGTCAGATAAGGGATTGCCGGAGTTTCATTGCCGTTATCGTTTAAGTCAATCAATAACTCGCCTGAGGGTTCTTTTACCCAAGCCGGAACCAGAATAAGCGCCAATACTTCTTTAAATTCAGTCATAGGATTTTCACCCAATTTTATCATTGAATCAATGAAAAGGTCTAATCCCTTATTGCGATATTCATTTCTTCCGGATGTGGCAATGATAAATGTATCTTTTGAAAGTTCCTCATTATAGAGAAGGCTTGCAATTTTCAAAAGTTTTTCACGCCCATCCTTGCGTTGCTTGGCATATTTCTTTTCTCCGGGAATGAAATTTGGTTCAAATCCATTGGGAGTTACCACAGCCGGGGCAATATCAAGAAGTTGCTTACATTCCCTAGCAGTAACTTCGCTGACAGTAGTGAAACAATCAGCATTATGTGCTGCACACTTTTCCAAAGAATGTTTTGCTTCCATATTCAATTCGGAAGCCATTTGATCCCCATTGTAGCCATCAAAATATTGATAAAGGTTTTTCCCGTTGCCACAAATGGAGCGACCTATGCTCGTTGCATGTGTAGTGAAAATTGTGGAAATTTTTGGACAGTGTGCTTTCAAGTAAAGGAGTCCCATTCCTGTAGTCCACTCATCAAAGTGCGCTATGACTTTTGATTCANCAGCATTTAAATGAGTGGAAATCGCTNCTATTACTANTGCGGAAGCAACTGCAAAGGCACAAGACTCATCATAGTCCCCGTATGCATGAATGGAATCTACTCCAAATTTTTCCCACATCTCTCCATAAATATTATTGAGAATGCCGAAGATTCCTTGGAATTTAACTAATACCACGATCGGCGAACCGGGTATATCCCATCTGCCAACGCGTATTGAAATGTCATGGGGAAGATTTATTTTTGAAGCAGCACGCCCCNGGAGTGTTTTGCGTTCTATGAAAGTAGGTGCCTGATTCTCTCCGGTCCAAACGTCGGGACCGATAAAAATCAACTTGTCTCCAAATTTTTGTTGCAATTCATGAGCCTTTGTTGAGAGAACGGTATAGATACCTCCTATTTTATTACATACTTCCCAACTTGTCTCAAACAACAAATCAATGTTTTTTTCTGAAAAGTTTACCATTATATTAAAAAAACAATCATAAGTGTAGCTAAAATTAAATTTTTGCCACACGTCTGCTTACCTTTTCCTGTAGATTCTACTAAATGACTGTAAAAATGCCATTTGATGATTGGTAAGACAATAGTCTTACACCGCAAAATTACAAATAATCTGTGGAATATGCAAAAATTTCAATATTAAACGGAAATATTCAAAAAAATCGACCTGCCTTTAACTCCCGCGGAGTATTTATTGCTTAAATTTATGATATAATTTATCAATGATTTTTGAATCCACCTTTTCGTCAAATTTTCTTGCCCATAGATGAGGTGTTTTTTCCAATAAAGGATAATCATCCTNCGTGAAAGTCCATGNATNNCGTATNCTCTCCCCTCTCGNCCAATNGATAAATCGCATGTTACTCAAATTTATCTCTTTAGTGTCCTTAACAACTGTAGGATCATTCAAATTGTTTTTAAATGGAGAATTGCAAAGAAGTGTCGGTAGAAAAATTTCATCGCATGTGCTCGTATGCCTGAATACTTTTTCAAGCCAATCTCTATGGCTCATGACATAACGTGCAAAGTCATCTGTAATGCTAAACCATTGGGATCCGTAATGGAAATGGACATCCCTGTTGATTTTAAACCCCGCCATCATTTGCAATCCTTTAAAAAAATGATTAACCAGGCGTGTGTAAAAAGGACGTTCCCCTTCAGGAAAAACTGTGTAATAATAAAAACGAGATAAAGTAGATTGTCTTAATTCCCAAAGATTGACGAATTCTTTCCCTTTGTTTTTTTCAAAAAATTCATGTATATAATCCTGACTCTTTATCGGCATATCCATTCCCGACAATAGATGATAGTAATCATACTTTCCTTGAGAAGTTGCGGCTTCAAGCAGATCTAATTCAACCCGCATGATACTTACCCCTCCCCAATTAACTTTTCTTCTTTTAGGTATAAAAATCAATTTGGAGAATTTCGTTATATCTTCCCACTCCTTTGGATTGAAATTATTTGCTTTCTTATCAACGTGAATATAAATATCATTCAAGGGATGATCCAGCATTTCAATCAGTTTGCGTAATTGACCAAAATTAGTGTGTGCTAAAATCAAATAAGCGTGTTTTCCCATAAATTAATTATATTTATATTCGGGTTGAAGATTATTATTACCGAGGTGTTAAATTTGAAAAGTGTGTCAAAATGATGATTTCAAATACTCCATTTTGACACACCTTTATTTTATTCAAATAATTTCTCAGGCTTTGCAGGATGAGTCCATCGNGCAACGANGCNTAATTTGCTTAAAGANATCATNCCCTTTATTATCAACTAAANTAAATGCCGGGAAATTTTCNACATCAATTTTCCAGATTGCCTCCATTCCAAGTTCAGGATATTCCAGGAGCTCAACATTTTTGATACTGTCTTTAGCTAAAATTGCAGCCGGACCTCCTATTGAACCCAGATAAAAGCCTCCGTGTTTCTTGCAGGCATCTGTCACTTGTTGCGAACGATTTCCTTTGGCTATCATTATCATTGAACCTCCGGCTGCCTGGAATTGATCAACATAACTATCCATGCGTCCGGCTGTGGTAGGTCCGAATGATCCTGATGGCATTCCTTCCGGTTTTTTGGCGGGACCGGCATAATAAATCGGGTGCTCTTTCAAATAATCAGGCATTGGTTCGCCTGCGTCCAAACGTTCTTTTATCTTTGCATGAGCAATGTCGCGCCCAACAATAATAGTACCTTTGAGTGAGAGGCGTGTGCTGACGGGATATTTATTCAAATCTTCGAGCACTTCCTTCATCGGGCGATTGAGGTCTATCTCAATTACCTCACCTTCACCGGCTTTGCGATATTCCAATGGTATCAATTCTCCGGGGAATTCATCAAGTTTTTCAATCCAAAGACCTTCACGATTGATTTTTGCCTTGACATTTCTGTCTGCCGAGCAACTAACTCCCATTCCAACAGGGCAAGAAGCTCCGTGGCGTGGAAGACGGATTACACGTACGTCGTGAGCAAAATATTTTCCTCCGAATTGAGCTCCTAATCCGAGATTTTGTGCCGCTTCAAGAAGTTCTTTTTCCAATTCCACATCTCTGAAGGCTTGTCCATATTCATTCCCTTTTGTAGGGAGTGAATCATAATATTTTGCGGATGCTTTCTTAACTGTTGCCAGATTAACCTCAGCAGATGTGCCACCGATTACAAAAGCGATATGATAAGGGGGACATGCCGCAGTTCCCAAAGATTTCATCNNTTCAATCANGAANGGCACGAGAGTCTTTTTATTAAGAATAGCCTTTGTTTCTTGATATAAATAGGTTTTGTTGGCAGAACCGCCACCTTTTGCTATAAATAGGAATTTGTATTCNTCTCCCTCTGTGGCATNAATTTCAATCTGTGCAGGAAGATTGCATCCGGTGTTAACCTCATCATACATTGTCAAAGGAGCATTTTGAGAATAACGAAGGTTATTTTCAGTGTAAGTTTTATATACACCTAATGATATTTTTTCTTCATCATTACATCCTGTCCAAACCTGTTGTCCCTTATAACCGGCGCAAATGGATGTGCCGGTATCCTGACAGAAAGGAAGTACCCCCTTGGAAGCAACCTCCGCATTACGAAGCATTGTGAGAGCAACGAATTTATCGTTTTCCGATGCTTCAGGGTCATTAAGAATTTTAGCTACCATCTCATTATGTTCTCTTCTGAGCATAAAGGAGCAGTCGTGGGAGGCGACGTTTGCAATAACAGTCAAGGCTTCAGGATCCACCACGAGCNTTTCGTGGCCGTTNCAGNTCTCAACTTTTACNTAANCTTTTGTGATTAATTTATATTCTGTTGTGTCCTGCCCTAATGGAAAGGGTTCTTGGTAATGAAAAGGTTTTGTAGCCATTATTGATATAAATTTAATTTTTTCATTTTATCGCGAATTTAATAAAAATTTTTAAATCAATGATTCATAAAACTAAAAAAAGAAGTGAAGTTAGGAAGTTATAAAATATTTAAATAAATTTGTAAGAATAATTCAGCAATAAAGACCTTAAAATGAAAAAAATTGCAGCTGTCACAATGGTGAGAGATGATGATTTCTTCCTGCGCAAATGGGTTGAATATTATGGAAGGGAGTTGGGGAAAGATAATCTTTATATCTTTTTCGATGGAGAAGACCAGAAAATTCCTGACTATTGCGAAGGAACCAACACCTACATTCACAAAAGATTGGTAAATCAAATCGTAGAAGGTGAACGCCTGCGCCTCGGCATTCTCAGTGATAAGGCAGCTGAATTATTAACTCATGGATATGATTTGGTCATAGGTGTGGATTGCGATGAATATATAGTTGTGGATCCTATGCTTGGAAAAGGATTGGCTGAATTTTTGTCTGAACAAAAAATTGATACAACAATTTCTCCATTAGGAGTAGACATGGGTCAGCATCTGAAGGTAGAAAAAGAGATTGACAAGAATATCGGGTTCTTGCAGCAACGAAGATTCGGCTATCTTTCCACCCGATACACAAAAGGCTCAATTATAACCCGTCCTGCGCGCTGGGGACGTGGCTTTCATCGTGTCAAAGGTCATAATTTTCACATTTGTCAGAATTTGTACCTGTTTCACTTTGGATGTATAGATATGAAGATGATGCAAGAAAGATTTATGAATCCCGACAGAATTGGAGGCACCTCTATGCGTCATTTCAAAAAGAGAACTAAAACAATTGACATTGTTACNAAAAACAAANCCCGGGATTTCAATAAGTGGACTAAAATNGCCAGAANATTGCAAACCATAATTCGTCCGGTTTATTCAGTTAACAAGCCTGCTATGTTGGGTCGCACGATTGTGGTGGAAATTCCCGAGAGGTTCCGTTCTATCCTTTAATGATTTTTTCTGCTACGGTTCCGGAGAGAGGATTTA
This sequence comes from Bacteroidales bacterium, assembly GCA_009177205.1. Classification (GTDB taxonomy): domain Bacteria; phylum Bacteroidota; class Bacteroidia; order Bacteroidales; family Muribaculaceae; genus Lepagella. The sequence continues at coordinate 3,834 of WFMC01000049.1, read as the reverse complement.
TAGCTTCAATTTCTTTATATGATGTTTTAGTAAAGAAAGATTCCTTCGACCATTTATCGTAAGTTTCCGGGCTATAAGGGTGGTTTTTGTGCCCAAACCATAGGCTGTGTGTAGGGTCTTGGTCTATTTTGGGCATTTTAAGATATAGTTGGCGGGCAATAGGATTATTTTCAATTGCAAAGCGAAATAGCATTTGATGAGCAAAATATGTATGGATTTTGTTTTCTGATTCCCAATATTTGAAAATAAGGTCTCTCCATACCTTAAGCAATGGATTCCCTTTTTTTGCTCTTATAAAGCAATTCTGAATGAATGAATAAGAAAAGATATTTCCGGCATGGAATACAAAAAAGTCTTCATTCATAATATAGTCCGGAACAGGCATAGTAAAAAAGTCTGTTGAATCTGCCCAAACCCCGCCATGCTCATAAAGGAGTTCTACCCTGCAAATATCAGTGAAATGAGCTGAACTAATATTTCCGGCTTTCCATTTTTTTATTATATAATCCGGGAGACTAATCCAATCAAAAATTGACTTTTCATCCAAAATANTAAGTGGCAGATCACTATGCTTTCTCATGCTCCGAAAACAAGCTTTCACCAGGGCGGGTGCTTTTTCTTCCCCTTGAAGCCATATTGTAAATAATCGTTCGGGTTCCTCGGACACTTTTTGAGGTGCAGGATTAAGTTTTAAAACGTATGGTCTGTATGCTTTACAAAACTTGAATAGAGCTTTTTCAAATACCTGCTTTCTAATATTTCCTCTTCTTTGNCTTGAATACCAGAGTGGGTTNAATATATGCGCNTGTNAANTAAAATACGCGTTGAAAGAAACAGAATTTTGCAATTTCTTAAATATATTGGGATATATGGAACTCATAAAACTTACAATACGGCAGTTAAAATAATATTTAGCAAAAATAGTAATTTTTTGAAATCTAAATGATGCTCCTGATAAGATTTTTTAACATTCTTAAACAACATTGGTAAAAATTGTTTACCAATTTATTTGTATTTTTGCATATTGTGCAGTAATGTTTCTGCTATTACAAAGAAATAATATGAAACTTAAAAATATAATTTTCCCTCTTATTTCAGTAATATTCATTTCCTTGTCGGGAATCAGTCTTGAAGCCTTTGCCGGAGATTCTGATTCTGCTGCTCAAGTTTCAACAACTGCTTCCGCTCAGACTTCAAAGAAGAATTCATATAGAAGCAAGTCTAAAAGTAATTCTTCTAAATCCCCAAAAAAGAAATCTCGGAGAGGTAAAAATTCTAAAAATTACAAAAAGAAAAACTCCGGTAAAGGTTCAAGAAAAACTTCTAAAAAGAACACATATATTCCCCCACGAGAGCAACCATCCAACGATTCGCTGACATTGAGTGTGAATCAGGCAGTCATTGATAATATTCCAAAAGATATAAATCCGGGAGGACTCAGAATCAACAAAGTCAATCCAAACAAAAGATTCGGAACTTTAGGGGTTTCATTGAATGAGAATTTCACATATATGCCGGTTACCAAAGATCTTATAGAAGATATAACTAAAACCGTGAAGAAAGCTTTGCCCGACAGTTTGGCAGATTTTAATATTACACTTAATGTCGGTCCTCGTAATCTTTCTTATTATATCAACAAAATAGATAAATTACCTGAAAAATATCGCACTAATACACCCTTCGTTACGGAATTTAAGCCTTTCGTAAATCCCAAGAAAGGACTTGAAGGTGATATAATTGCTTTGTGGCATAGTCATGGTAGGTATTATAAATCAGGAAGTTGGCAATGGCAAAGACCTCTTTTATTTCATTCCATAGAAGACACTTTCACAATGAGTTTTGTGTTACCGTTTCTTGTGCCTATGCTTGAGAATGCCGGTGCATACGTTATGCTCCCACGGGAAAGAGATTTTTCCCGTCATGAAGTGATTGTGGATAATGACACAAACGAGGGAGGGATGCTGTTTTCTCAAACAAGCTATTTTGAACAAAATGGAACGCGTCAATGGAAAACCGGCGAAGAGGAAGGATTTATCTATGATTTGCCGGATTTTAGAGATACTGAAAATCCATTTGAAAACGGTACATACAGGCAAGTTCAGACAATCAGAAGTGGTAAACCATCGATAGCAGCATGGTATGCAGACATCCCGGAGGATGGAGAGTATGCTGTATATGTAAGTTATAAAACTCTTCCCAATTCCTCTCAGGATGCCCACTATACCGTTAATTATTCAGGTGGTAGCAAAGAATTTATTGTTAACCAGACGATGGGTGGCGGAACTTGGATTTATTTGGGATCATTTCCTCTGAAAGAGGGTTATAGTCAATCAACCCCGGTGGTTACCCTTTCAAACTTAACTTCTAAAGGAGGAGAAACCGTTGTCACTGCGGATGCCATAAAAATAGGTGGCGGCATGGGAAATATTGCAAGGTCTCCCAGCCGCGCGGATATTTATTATGACCCCTCTACTCCTGAAACATCAAAAAAGTATGATGAAGAAAATGACGAAAANNATGAAGAAGCAATAGAGGGAGNTGAGGATGAAGNTGATGACGAGGAAAATGATGAAGATTCCGAAGANGAAGATGTAGANGATCCAGACTCAGCAGAANCNAATAATAAAAATTCGTCTTCTACGACTCTCTCCACACCATCAAGTCCGGCAAGAAAACCTGTTTTCTCTACTTCCGGTCTGCCTCGTTACTTGGAAGGAGCAAGATATTGGCTACATTGGGCAGGATTCCCTGAGAAAATTTATTCTCCATTCCACGGAACTGATGATTATAAAGATGATTATACATCCCGAGGACATTGGGTTAATTATTTAGCCGGCGGTTCTCGAGTTTTGCCTGACCGTGAAGGGTTAAATATACCTGTGGATATATCATTTGCTCTCCATTCTGATGCCGGGAAAAGAGCAGATGATTCCGTAGTAGGCACTTTAGGAATCTATTATACTAATAACGGAGCATCATATTCAGATGGTACGCCTCGGACCAACTCCAGAATATTGACTGACTTTCTTATGCGTCAGATTACCAACGATGTGCGCCGAAGCGTAGAACCAAATTGGACCCGACGTTCAATGTGGGATAAGTCATATCTGGAAGCAAGAGTTGCTGAAGTTCCTACAGCCCTGATTGAATTGCTAAGTCATCAGAATTTCAGAGATATGCAATATGGGCTGGACCCGAATTTCAAATTCATAGTGGCGAGAGCCATATATAAGGGAATGGCAAAATTCATAAGTGAGAGAAAAAACCGTGACTTAGTAATCCAACCGCTTCCCGTTCATAATTTCGCTATTTCGAGAATTAGACGTGGAAATTACAAATTGTCATGGGAAGCCACTCCGGATTCTCTTGAGAAGAGTGCAATGCCCCATAAGTATATAATTCTTGAAAGATGTGAAGGAAATTTAGGATTTCATAAAATTGGCGAAACGTCTGCCACTCATTTTGATGTAAAGGTGTCGGACGACCTGATACATTCATTTAAGATTATTGCTGCCAATGATGGGGGGCTTTCTTTCCCTTCGGAAATTTTATCCTTGCGTGCTTCTAAAAACGACAAGCAAATGCTTATAGTCAATGGCTTTACAAGAATCTCCGCTCCCGCTCATTTCTCTGATTCGGATGGCAGGGCAGGTTTTAATGCAGATGAAGAGTATGGTGTCCCGTATATTAAAGATACATCTTTCANAGGTTATCAAANTGNATTCAGNCGCTCANNNGGAGAAGGGTTCGGACGCAGTNCAGGAAATTATATCGAAAAAATTATAGCGAGAAATACCTTTGATTTACCGATGATACACGGCTAAGCAATAGCAG
>WFMC01000162.1 GCA_009177205.1 Bacteroidales bacterium | reverse complement strand
TCCGGTCATAAACACCTAAATACTTTATATGATTAATCTTGCATAACATTAGATATGTTTACATCTTCCGATAAAAAATGAGAAAATATTGCTAAATACTAATTATATATGTGGCAAATAGAAGATTTAATTCGTGCCTACGACTTGGATCTTGAGAAAATTGATGAAAACATCATCAATAAATATACACAACTTGACGAGTCCCAAAAGAAGCAGCTGCACGAATGGTATGAATCTTTAATCGACATGATGCGTCAGGAGGGAGTGGAGAAAAAAGGTCATCTTCAAATTAACAAAAATGTGATTTTAGCTCTCAATGATCTGCACAAGCAACTCCTTGCTGATGAAAAATTTGCCAAATATTCCGCGGAGTTTTATAAGACTCTCCCCTACATTGTGGAGCTTCGTGCTAAAGCCGNAGACNNCAAAGCGGGGGAAATAGAAACTTNNCTTAACGCTCTATATNGAANACTCNTGTTGCGACTGAAGGGTGAGGAAATTNCAGAAGAAACAATNACTGCTATCAAGCAGATTACATCTTTCTTGGCATTATTAAGTCATTACTACAAGAAAGATTATAACAATGAGTTATTTACAGACGATAATCAACAATGAGCGAAGAATTAAATAAAGAAATTGCCCGTAGACGAACTTTTGCCATTATTTCACATCCGGACGCAGGCAAAACGACCTTGACTGAGAAACTACTGCTTTTCGGAGGTGCAATCCATGTAGCGGGAGCAGTAAAAAGCAACAAAATCAAAAAGACTGCTACTTCCGACTGGATGGAAATTGAAAAGCAGCGTGGAATCTCGGTTGCAACTTCAGTTATGGGTTTCAACTATGGTGATTATAAAATTAATATCCTAGACACCCCCGGTCACCAGGATTTTGCTGAAGATACTTTCCGAACATTGACTGCTGTAGACTCGGTAATAATAGTTGTGGACGTGGCAAAAGGTGTAGAAACACAAACCCGCCGGTTGATGGAGGTTTGTCGTATGAGAAACACTCCTGTGATTGTGTTTGTAAATAAATTGGATAGAGAAGGTCGCGATCCTTTTGATATCCTTGATGAATTGGAATCAGAATTGAAAATTAAAGTACGTCCTTTGACCTGGCCTATCAATATAGGTGCTAAATTTAAAGGAGTCTATAATATCTATGAGCAAGGCTTGGATCTTTTCACCCCATCAAAACAAACGATAAGTGAGCGTGTGGAAATATCAGATGTCAATTCCCCGGACGTGGATAAACTTGTAGGAGAAAACGATGCGGCAAAATTAAGAGAAGACCTGGAATTGATCGAAGGGGTATATCCGGAATTTGATGCTCAGGAATATCTAAAAGGTGAAGTAGCCCCCGTGTTCTTCGGATCTGCTCTCAACACTTTCGGAGTGAAGGAATTGCTCAATTGTTTCGTGGAAATAGCACCATGTCCACGTCCCATTCAAGCGGAAGAAAGAGAGGTAAACCCGGAAGAGGATGCCTTTTCCGGATTTGTATTCAAGATTCATGCCAACATGGATCCAAATCACAGATCATGCATAGCATTTGTGAAAATCTGTTCAGGCAAATTTGAAAGGAATGTCAATTATTTACATGTCAGAAATGAAAAACAAATGCGTTTCGCTGCTCCCACAGCATTTATGGCNNAAAAGAAAAGCATTGTTGATGAGGCTTTCCCCGGGGATATAGTCGGCATACCGGATACAGGGNANTTTAANATCNGTGATACTCTCACTTCCGGTGAGCAACTNNATTTTAAAGGTCTCCCCTCCNTCTCACCCGAAATNTTTAAATACATTGAGAATGCAGACCCGATGAAAGCCAAACAATTGGATAAAGGAATCAAGCAATTGATGGATGAAGGGGTAGCTCAATTATTTGTGAATCAATTCAACGGAAGAAAGATAATCGGCACAGTCGGTCAACTTCAATTTGAGGTAATTCAATATAGATTGCTTCATGAATATGGCGCGCAATGTCGATGGGAACCGATTAGTCTGTATAAAGCATGTTGGATTGAGAGTGATGATGAAGAAGCGTTAGCTGCTTTCAAAAAGCGTAAACATCAGTTCATGGCAACGGATAAAGATGGAAGAGATGTTTTTCTGGCTGATTCCAACTACGTTTTGCAAATGGCACAAAGTGATTTCCCTAAGATAAAATTTCATTTCTCGAGCGAATTTTAATATATCCAAAAACAAAGTTAATCTAATATGTCTGAATTGACTTCATTATCACTTCGGAAAGAAAAAGTTCTAACCCAATCTTTTTTCATTTCAGCCGGTGATTGCAATGCGGAAAAAGAGCTTTCTCTTACTCTTTTGACTNCAAAGTTGATAGATATTGCTACTAAACATGCAAATATGCTCGGCATCGGGAATCCTTNTATGCCAAACGACCATTGTNGATGGGTNTTGNCCCGATTGANTATTGAAATGGATNCATTACCTGTAATGGNTTCNGATTATTCCATTTCGACNNNGGNTGANAGTTGGAATAAGCATTTTTCGGAAAGAGNTTTCAGGATAGCTTTGTCTGACGGCACACCTGTCGGGTATGCCCGTTCTATCTGGANGGNGCTTGACACGGAGACANGTGTAAATTCAGNTNTTGANGAATTGCCATTTAATGNAGAATATATATCCAGATANAGAATGNNCAATTCAGCGGCAAGCTAAACATAGACTTATACTATTGCCTGATGAAGATGGAGCGGATTCAGCACGTGTAAATAAAGCAACGCATGAACTGAGATCATATACATTCCAATATTGTGACTTGGATGCGTATCGACATGTAAACACAGTCAGATATGTAGCATTATTGATGAATCAATTTCCTCTCGACCTGCATGATAAAAAACGAGTGTCAAGAATGGAACTCTCTTTTCTNCATGAAGGNGAATATGNNAAAGAAATTGAAATNTTAAGANGTGATTNGGCTGATTNTCATGATTGTTCTACATNCCTNTTGAGAAAATCTTCAGACAAGACCCCAATATTATATTCAAGAGTGTTTTTCAAAGACAGATGAAAAGAAATAATGAAATAAGATATATTTTATTTATTTCATTGCTTCTGACATTATTCGGGTGCAGCACGACTCGGCATGTCCCTTCGGGAGAATATCTATTGGATAAAATTTCCGTTACTCTTGATTCTTCGAGCAATAATTATCCGGTTCTGACATCAGCGGATTTGTTAACATATATCCGACAAAAACCGAATCAAAAGATTTTCTGGAGTATGAAACTCCGGCTCGGGGTCTATAATATGTCAGGTAAAGACTCCACTAAATGGCTTAATAGGTTTATCCGTAAATTGGGCGAACCGCCTGTTATTTATAGTCCCCGTCAAACTCAGGCAGGGCTGACTCAATTGCAGACGGCTTTGACAAATAAAGGTTATTTGGATGCTGAAGTTGAGGTCGACACCCTTTCAAAGGGGAAGAAAATGCAAGTGGAGTATAAGGTGAAACCTGGAAAACCTCATATAATTAGAGAAATTAATTATGATATTCCTGATTCCACGGTGGCTTCTATTGTTTTGTCGGATACTGTTTTTTCATGCATAAAAAGTGGAGACCGACTGGATTTGACGCAGTTGGATTTGCAGAGAGATTTGATTACCCGCTCACTCCGGAATAAAGGATATTTTAACTTTATGAAGGAAAGTATCTCTTTCGTGGCAGATACGACTTCAAATAGCTATGATACGGATTTAACCCTGAAAATAGACACATCTAAAAGTGCTAATATCTCAGATTCAATTAATAGTATTCATAAATTTCTTATTCGGAATGTTATATGCTTTACAAATTATGAAATGACATCTTCTTCAGAGCAGCTAAGGCGAGCTTATAATGATACATTGGTCTACAAAGGTATCAAAATTTGTTATGGCGATAACAGGCATTATTTGCGCCCCGGAGTTATATATGAAAATTGCTTTATTACTCCCGGAAAGCTGTATTCAGAAAGAGATGTCGACCGGACTTATAAAGCATTCTCCCGACTTGAAATTTTAAAATTTATAAATATTCGTCTCGAGCCGGTAGGTCAATTGGGAGATGTTGGTTTACTGGATGCTTTTATTCTCCTGACACCCGGTAAAAGTCAATCCATCGCAGCTGAGTTGGAAGGTACTAATTCCGCAGGTGATTTAGGTGTGGCATTAGGATTAAGCTATACGCATAAAAACATTGGGAAAGGCTCAGAGACATTTACTGCTAAACTGAGAGGGGCTTACGAATCTGTCAGTGGTAACCTGGAGGGCTTGATTCACAATCGCTATCTTGAAACATCTATAGATTTAGGATTGGAATTTCCCAAATTCAAAGCGCCCTTTTTAAAAGAGAGTTTCAAGCGTAAAATAAATGCTTCAACTGAAATGCGACTCTCTATGAATTATCAGGAACGTCCTGAATATACCCGCATAATTTCATCAATTGGATGGTTTTATAAATGGACCGAACGCTTTAGAAGCACTCAGCATCTCTTTACTCCCATTGATATCAATTATGTATATTTGCCGGCATCAACGAATGATTTTATCAATCAGATCGCTCCTGATAATCCCTTGCTTCGTTATAGTTATGAAGACCATTTTATAATGAGAATGGGTTATTCATTTTATCACACCAATAAAAAGAATCTTCCACCGTGGAAAAGAGAGATTCAAAAGGATATCTATAATGCAAGAGTCAATGTGGAGATCGCAGGAAATTTACTTTTTGCTTTAAGCAGCATCTTTGCTCACAGGTCGGATTTTCATACAAATCCATACGAAATATTTGGCATTCATTACGCGCAATATTTTAAGTTCGATTCAGACATTGCCTATACACATATTTTTGATGATCGTCAATCAATTGCTACCAGAGTAGGATTAGGCATGGGGGTACCATACGGCAATTCCGGTATGCTCCCTTTCGAAAAACGTTTTTATGGAGGAGGAGCAAATGGCGTAAGAGGATGGAGTGTCAGAACACTTGGTCCCGGAAGATATGCCGGAAATAATTCTTCCAGCGATTTTATGTATCAATGCGGGGATATCCGTTTTATTTTAAGTACTGAATATCGCGCTAAACTCTTTTGGATTGTAGAATTGGGAATGTTTGTGGATATAGGCAATATTTGGACAATACGCAACTATCCAAATCAAACGGGAGGATGGTTTCGGTTTAATTCATTTTATAAAGAGTTGGCTGCTGCCTACGGAATTGGAATACGTCTTGATTTTAATTATTTTTTGTTACGTTTTGATTTAGGCATGAAAGCCCACAATCCGGCTATGGGCGAAGTTGAATGGCCTTTAATACATCCCCGCTGGGGACGCGACAGAGCTTTCCATTTTTCAATCGGTTACCCCTTCTGATTTGTGAAGATTGCAAAAATTTTGCAGATCTCTATTTAATTATATGAAATTTAAATAACTTCCTTATTCCCGGTGTTATAACTATAAACATTATATTTCAATTAAATTTTCTCCCCTCTCCGCTATTGTTATAAAAAAACTCAACAATTAAAATGAAATCACTTGTAATATTTGATCTTGACGGCACTTTATTGAATACAATTTCCGACCTTGGTGCAGCATGTAATTATGCATTGAAGAAAAACGGTTTTCAACAGCACCCTATCTATGCATATAATAATATGGTTGGAAACGGAGTGAGGAAATTAATGGAAAGAGCAGCACCGGATGCTGATGCAGAAACAATTGATAAATTACTGATAGACTTTAGGGAATATTATGACTCTCATTGCATTGATTCCACAGTTCCCTATCCCGGTGTAGTTGAATTATTGCAAAACCTCAACTCCCGCGGCATTAAAATAGCCGTAGCCACCAATAAGTATCAAGCTGCAGCTGAGAAAATAATTAAATATTTTTTCCCTGATGTCCCCTTTGTGGCAATTTTGGGGCAAACCTCTACGCGACCCATAAAGCCTGATCCGTCGATAGCTTTTGCAATATTAAGTATCAGCCCTACACCAAAGGCGGAAGTGGCTTTCGTGGGTGATAGTGCCGTGGATATGGAGACTGCGCGCAGAGCGTGCGTGGATTCCATAGGTGTGAGCTGGGGTTTCCGTCCTGTTAATGAATTGCGTAAAGCTTATGCCGACCACATAGTAAGTAATGCAGATGAAATATTAAAATTGGTAACATGCCAATCTTCTTAAGTAAATGTCGACTTTAATTGAAAAGCCAAAGAAAAGAGTGATAAATGTTAAAGAGTGTTAAATTTTTAATTTTGTTTAAACTTTTTATCATTACCATTGTTTAAATGTTAGAGAACGATGTCGTAGACATGTTCGTAAAAAGCGGAGCGGGATGCTTCGGTAATAAAACAATGTTATTTACGACAAAACGGTGTTAGGGATGCGTCCTTAGCGCCGTTTTTCTTTTTCGATATTCTTAAGTCTCTCATTAAGATTAAATCTGAAACTCTTAAATCGCAATTGATAATTAAAGTTTTAATGAAAAAGAATTCAAGCGTATGAATTTGGAGTCTATACGCTTGAATAAAGAGTTAAAATTATAGTTATATCACCAAAATCACGAACTATGAATTTAGCAATGATTCAATGACTATTAATGCTCATCAATCCTAATTATCTATTAACATCATACCCCTGAGATTTGAGATAGTCCAGGATTCTATATTTCATTGCGTTGTCATAATAATTAAGGATATGAGCAACCCAATCGTTAGTTGATGTGGTCCCCGCGCGAGTTGCATTATAATGTTTCACAACTTCATCATACTCCTCAAGTTCTTTCACCATCTCCACATTATCTTCTCTATAATGATTCTTATGAAATACGAGAGAAGCCTGTTGCTTTGGTTTCAAATCGGGATGTTCGCGAGGAATCCCGAGAGCCAGACCACACACTACAAATACCCCTTTGGGTAATTTCAGGATTTTAGCCAGGCGCAACGGATCAACAGTGCGAAGATAGCCTACGCAATTTGTGCCGAGTCCGCAAGCTTCAGCCGCAACTACTGCACTCATCATAGCGAGAGATGCATCAATAATACCAATTGTGACACCATCCATAGTGTCTGTGAATGGCGGCATTGTCAAATCTTTATTTTTTGCAAGGAGGGATATTTTGTTATAGTCAGAAAGGAAAATCAAAAGTCTGTTGCAGGTTTTTAATTGCTTTTGATTTGTCATTTCATATAATTCCTCTTTTAGGTTCTGGTCGTCGATATCAATAACCGAGAATTGTTGACCATTATAAGATGTGGGAGTATTTCTTACTGCTTGATAAATAAACTCCATTGTTTCCTGAGGGATAGGTTCTCTCTCATAACGGCGAATACTTACTCTGTCGAGCAATGTGTTTTTTACGTCTTTCATATTATATAAGATTTTAATAAAAAATCATATTTAATTAAAAAAGGGGCGGAACGGAATGATTATCCGATCCGCCCCCGGTTATAAGGCCACATCAAAGGGGTTGTGATGAAACTCCGATAGACAGGGTTTGAGGACTTAAATCTCTTTGTAATCCGCCTGTGACTCTCATTGAAGAGGCAACATATCCGAAGATATGTGGGGCCCGCCATTGAGAAAAAAGTTTGTCTCGGTATTTCTTTTTAATTTGATGAGTTTCCCAAGCAACTTTGATGTGGGGTGAATTTCAATCTTTATCCTTATAACGTCGCGAGACGTGAAATAGTTTAAATGGTTTTTATTTCACTTTGTCGCAGATTGCTTTGAATGCTGCCGGATTATTCATAGCGAGGTCAGCGAGCACCTTGCGGTTGATTTCGATACCTGCTTTGTGAATAAGACCCATAAGTTTGGAATATGAAAGGTCTTCCAAACGAGCAGCAGCGTTGATACGCTGAATCCAAAGAGCGCGGAAATTGCGCTTTTTTTGCTTACGATCGCGATAAGCGTAAGTGAGACCCTTTTCCCAAGTATTTTTGGCTACTGTCCATACATTACGGCGGCTGCCATAATAACCACGGGTTAATTTAAGGATTTTCTTTCTCTTTGCGCGTGAAGCGACGTGNTTTACTNATCTTGGCATTTTTTNAAATTTTTGAATGTGNGCGGCTTTNAGCTCTTTCAGGAGCTCTACNCTCGGTTATTGAAAAATGTTGATTTATTTGAGGAGTAGAGATGGTTGAGAAGAGATTGCTTTAATCGGCTCTTAGCCGATTGAGTCAAGAATTGTTCTTATCCGGCAATGCAATTAACGCATATTGAGAAGTGAACGAACTTGCTTGATGTTAGCTGAATNCACGAGAGTTGTGTGGTNGAGATTGCGTTTANGCNTTTTCGACTTCTTAGTCAGGATGTGGCTGTGGTAAGCNTGTTTTCTCTTGACTTTTCCTGTGCCGGTGAGCGCGAAGCGCTTCTTTGACGCGGCANTNGTCTTTACCTTAGGCATTATTGAAAAATTTTAGTTGTTTAAAAATCACCTCGGCACCGTGTGCCTACGGTCTCTATTATTTATTCTCTAAGTTTTATTCTGTTTCTGACTCTTCTGAAGATTTGACTTCTTTAGGAGCCTCTTTCGGTTTGGCATCTTTCTTTGAATTATCCTTTTTTGATGAATTCTTCAAAGGAGATATCATTATTATCATTCTTTTGCCTTCAAGCACCGGCATTTGCTCCACTTTTCCAAGGTCTTCAAGATCATTTGCAAATCTTAGAAGGAGAACTTCTCCCTGCTCTTTGAAAAGGATTGATCTTCCGCGGAAGAATACGTATGCCTTAACTTTAGAGCCTTCTTTTAAGAATCCTTGGGCATGTTTCAATTTAAAGTTATAATCATGGTCGTCGGTTTGAGGTCCGAATCTGATTTCCTTAACTACAACTTTAGTGGCTTTAGCCTTTTGCTCTTTCAGACGCTTTTTCTGTTGATATAGAAATTTCTGATAATCCAAAATCCTGCACACAGGCGGCTCTGCTGTAGGAGATATTTCGATAAGGTCCAATTCCAGTTCGGCTGCTATCTTTCGAGCTTTGTCAATAGGATATATCCCTTGCTCTACGTTATCACCTACAAGACGCACTTCGCGAGCGCGAATTTGCTCATTGATTGCGTATGGATCTTTTTCGTTTTTACCTCGCGGACCATTTTTTTGTGCCGGTCTCTGAGTCGGAGCCCCGGGGCGATGGGGACTTGAAAAATTATTCGGTTTTTTCTCCATTAATTAATTTTATTTCGACGCGCTTTTCTCTTTTTTTGAGTCAAGCTTCAGCCGAATGATTTATCATATTTTCTACTTCAGCATTTAAAGTTTCTGCAAAGTTAATGATTTTCATCGAACCTTTATCACCTTCGCCATGTTTTCTTACAGAAACTTCATCATTTTCTGCTTCTTTTTCGCCTACAATGAGTAAATATGGTATTTTTTTCATCTCATTGTCGCGAATTTTCTTGCCGATTTTCTCGTTTCTGTCGTCAACAACAGCTCTTACACCTTTTGCGTCCAATTCTTTTGCTACGCGATAAGCGTAATCATTGAATTTTTCGCTGATTGGTAGAATGACAGCTTGTTCCGGAATCAACCATAGGGGCAATTTGCCGGCAGTGTGTTCGAGAAGCACGGCTACGAAGCGCTCCATTGAGCCGAAAGGTGCCCGGTGAATCATCACAGGGCGATGTTTCTGATTGTCTGAGCCGGTATATTCCAATTGGAATCTTTCGGGAAGATTGTAGTCAACCTGAATAGTGCCTAATTGCCAACGGCGTCCAATTGCATCTTTCACCATAAAGTCCAGTTTCGGACCATAGAAAGCGGCTTCACCCTCAACTTGCTTGGCTTTCAATCCTTTTTCTTCGCACGCTTCAATGATAGCTTTTTCGGCGAGATGCCAATTCTCATCGCTTCCGATATATTTCTCTTTATTTTTCGGGTCACGAAGAGAAATTTGTGCTTCGAAATTCTTGAAATCAAGAGCCTTGAAAATATACAGGATGATATCCATTACTTTCAGGAATTCATCTTTGATTTGTTCGGGTGCGCAGAAAATGTGTGCGTCATCCTGAGTGAATCCGCGAACACGCGTTAATCCGTGAAGTTCTCCACTCTGCTCGTAGCGATATACAGTGCCAAATTCAGCAAGACGCAATGGGAGATCGCGATAGCTGCGCGGAAATGCTTTGTAAATCTCACAGTGGTGAGGGCAGTTCATCGGTTTGAGTAAATATTCTTCACCCTCTTCCGGGGTATGTATGGGTTGGAAAGAATCCTTTCCATATTTTGCCCAGTGTCCGGAAGTTACGTAAAGCATTTTGTTGCCGATATGCGGAGTGATCACTTGCAAATATCCGTATTGTTTTTGAATTTTACGCAGGAATTGCTCCAGTCTGTCGCGTAAAGCAGCGCCTTTGGGGAGCCATAACGGAAGACCCTTACCTACTNTTTCGGAGAAAGCGAAAAGTTCCATCTCCTTGCCNANNTTGCGATGGTCGCGCTTTTTGGCTTCTTCAAGGAGAGTGAGATATTCATCAAGCATCTTTTTCTTCGGGAAAGTGATGCCATAAACTCTTACAAGCTGATTGCGTTTCTCATCGCCACGCCAATATGCTCCGGCAAGTGAAAGAACTTTCACGGCTTTAATGGGAGCTGTGGANNGGAGATGCGGACCGCGACAAAGGTCTGTGAATTCACCCNGTGTGTAGGTAGTGATATGCCCGTCTTCAAGCTCGGAGATTAATTCGCATTTATAAGNTTCCCCTCTGTCGCCAAACANTTTCAGGGCGTCAGCTTTTGAAATGTCAGAACGCACGATAGCTTCTTTCTTTGCTACGAGCTCCTGCATTTTCTTTTCAATTTTCGGGAAANCCTCAGNTGTAATTTTGTGTTCGCCCGGGTCAATATCNTAATAAAAACCGTTTTCTATAGCCGGTCCGATGCCGAACTTNACGCCGGGATATAATTCTTGAAGTGCTTCGGCAAGCAAGTGAGCGGAAGAATGCCAGAATGCATGTTTGCCTTCGGGATCTTCCCATTTGAATAACTGAATTTCTGCATCAGAGGTGATGGGACGCGAAATGTCCCATTCTTCACCGTTAACTTTTGCCGCAAGCACGTCGGCAGCGAAACGCGGGCTTATGCTCTCAGCCACTTGAAAAGGAGTGATTCCTTCTTCATATTGGCGCACGCTGTTGTCAGGAAATTTTATATTAATCATCTGTTTTGATTATCGTAAAATTCTAATTAAAATTTGATTACTCATCAATTTCACAAAATTACTCAGTTTTTTTCTAATCCCCAAATATTAGTAATTAAAAAACTATAAAAACCCTCTATTTCTCCCCTTTTTTCAATTATTTTATTCGCTTGAGAAGATTATAAGAGGGTAAAACTCCCAATTCGCCTGCTTTTGAAATGTCGCTGAAGGCTTTTTGGCGATTCCCCTGTTGCAGATAGCTCAATCCTCTGTTGAAATAAGCCTGACCGAATTCTGCATCTATCTTGAGGGCTTCTTCGAAACATTGAATTGCTGAAGTATAATCCCCTATTTCATAATAAATGATACCTTTGTTAAACCAGGCATAACACATGTATGGAGATAATTTCAGCACCATATCCAAATCTGCCATTGCAGATTGAATATCCACTTGCGACATCATCTCTCTCTCTTCCGATTTGTTTGATTTCGATCTCAGATAATAGGCGTTGGAGCGCGCAAATATTGCCACTGCAAAATTATCCGAGCCTTCTATAGCCGATGTTAAATCGGAAATGGCTTCATCATAATTTTTGAGCATTACGCGTGCCACTCCCCTCGCAAGTAAATCAACAGGTCTGGGATTGGTGGATGTATCAAGAATACGTGAAAAATCATTTTCTATTCCAAAAGTGGTCTTCATCATTGATTCATCGGAAGGCATAGGCGAATCCTGACGAATATACAGTTTTCTACTTATATATTGTTGCCTGTTGAGATTCTCCAGATCCCGAAAATAATTGGAATTGTTTCGTAAATTAATTTCGGGGTTCGAGAATGATAAATAATAAGGATTTTCTATTGTAATGTTAAAATTCCTGTCCTGAACCCTACCTTTTATTTTATCATTAAATGCCAATTCCTGTTCCGTAACATTAGAATTCGTCATCAAGCGGTTAAATCTCTCCATAAATTCCTCTTCCGTTTCCTCTTCATTACCTTTATGTGAAGAGTTGCTTCCGGCACTGATAGTGGGTCTGTCAAGCGGATTCTTCATGGGATTTTTCACATATCCAGCCACGAGATTGTCGGCGCGTTTGATGTTTTCTACCATTTCTCGCGTGTTGCCCAATTGTCTTTGACATTCAGCCATGGCATAGTATGCCGGATGGAATCGGGGATATTTTTTTGCAATCTGCCTGAAATCGGCAAGCGCTTTCTTATAGTTGCCCATCTCCAGATTTACCAATCCGCGATTATAGAGTGCATAAAAATTAGACGNGTCTAACTTTAATACTTTAGTGAAATCNTCATCTGNGTTAGAAAGCTCCTTTACTTCAGTGCGCAGAAGTGCGCGATTGAAAAGTGCCACCGGGTTATCGGGCTCAAGTTGGAGAGAATAATTATAATCGCTCATTGCTCCGAAAAAATCGTCATTATTATATCGAAGATATGCCCGATTGATATAATAATCCGGTAGTTCCGGACGCAATTTTATGGCTTCGTCCATATTTTCGAGGGCTTTCTTCCACTCCCTCCTTGATGATTCTATTTCTGCTTTCAACAGATAGGCGTTAATGAGTGCTTTAGATATTGATAAAGCCCGGTCTATTTTTTCAATTGCTTTAATTGTGTCTCCACGCAGCAATTCCATTCTTCCTGAAGCAAGATATCCATCATCAAAATTCGGGTGTTTGCGCAGGAGGTAGCTGAAGGTGGAATCGGCATCATCATATTTTTTTAATTCTGTCTGAGCGATACCCTGATAAAATAGGAAATACCGATCGTTGGGATTATAGTCAAGTCCCTTTTTGAAGTCTTCAATAGCGAGAGAATCGCGCCCTGTGTTAAGATAAGCAAACCCTCTTACTTTATAAGCCTCGGATTTAAATTTGTTTCTTTCAAGAGCCATATTGCAGTCGGCAATCGCTCCTTCAAAATCATCAAGACTAAGTTTTGCGAGTCCTCTTAAAAAATAGGCATCAGCCAGGTATGGTTTCGCTTTAATGGCAAGATTAAAATATTGAATTGAAAGCAAATAATCTTCCATCGACAAAACGTTCCTACCGATATTCATTACTTGCTCGGCATTAACTTGAGAATTAATGCGAGTTGTGAAAATGCAGGATAATATGACTATTAAGAATAATTTAAAAACGTGTCGCATAAAGAAATTTGCCGTTATTTCAATAAATATATGGCCACTGCTAAATGCAAAGATAGTATTTTAAATCTGTTTTATGAAGTTACATCGGTAAAATTGATTTTTTTTGGTTATTTTTGTGATAAATATACANTGAGTGATNANANAGAAAATTTCTAAAGCAAAAATTANNATAACGTCATCTTTAGGTCAAAGAANAATGAGGTTNAAACACCATNTTTTTGCCNTTGANGGTGATAAAAGCGTGAGAGATATTATTTTTAGATATCCCGATAAATTTGAGTTGGCATATCTTATGGCATCTCAAGATTGGCTTGATAAAAATCTCGAATTTTTGTTGGAAAAAGGTTTTTCTTTAGAGAATATTTTTTTCGCCGACAAATCGGATATCAGCAAGGCTTCTTCCCTATCTTCAATTCCTGATGTGATAGCCGTGTGCAAATTACCCTCGGTAGAAAAAACTTTATCTGATATCGGCACACTCCCCGAAGATTATTACCTGATGCTTGACGGCGTGCAGGATCCGGGGAATTTAGGCACTATTATCCGTACTGCCCATTGGTTTGGATTCTATACTATATTTGCTTCTCCACAGACTGTAGATTGTTATAACCCGAAGGTTGTGCAATCTTCAATGGGGTCTTTAGCCGCTGTGAAAGTTATTTATACTGATTTATGTAAATTGGCGGATTCTCAACCTCAACTTCCTCTTCTCGGATTGCAATTAAAAGGTTCCGATCTCTTTAATTCTCCGTTCCCTCCGTATGGTTTCATAGTGATGGGCAATGAAGGGTCAGGATTGTCAAAAGAAATGCAAGATATAATCAGTAATTCTTATGTTATCCCTCCTTATAACAAAGATAATCATTCCGAATCATTAAATGTCGGGGTTGCGACGGCAATAGTTTTAGCGCAAATTAGAAAATAATTAGATTGAATTTTACCTAACCGATTAATATAAAGTATGGCAGTAAAGACCAAAAGTGTATTTTTTTGTTCAAATTGCGGATATGAATCTCCCAAATGGCTCGGCAANTGCCCNTCNTGTGGAGAATGGAATTCTTTTGNNGAAGAAAAAATATCTAAAAGCANNAAAAAAACTACNTCNAGACATAGTGGAGGGTTGGTAGCCTCCTCANAACNGGTAAAGATTTCCGAAATTGAAAGTCTTGAGGAGCCGAGGATTACTCTTCCGTCGAAGGAACTCAACAGGGTTCTTGGCGGAGGATTGGTTGCAGGAAGCTTAACACTTATCGGAGGAGAACCGGGCATAGGGAAATCCACTCTTATTCTTCAGAATATCCTTTCAATCAGGAATAAGACAATTCTTTATGTTTCAGGGGAAGAGAGTGCCACTCAATTGAAATTGCGTGCCGACAGATTGGGAAAAGTTGCTGATAATACGTATATATTATGTGAAACCTCACTTGACGACATATTTACTCAAATTGAGAATGTAAAACCTCAATTGGTGATTATAGACTCTATCCAGACAATCGCATCAAATGAGATAGAGTCGTCTGCCGGAAGTGTAAGTCAGGTAAGAGAGTGTGCTGCGACGCTTTTGCGTTATGCAAAAGAATCGGGAGTTCCGGTTATTCTTATCGGACATATAAACAAAGATGGTGTTTTAGCGGGTCCAAAAGTCTTGGAACATATAGTTGACACGGTTTTGCAGTTTGAAGGTGATCGCCAATACTTATATAGAATTTTAAGGGCGATTAAAAACAGGTTTGGCTCTACTAACGAGATAGGAATATATGAAATGGTGGAGCGTGGTTTGAAAGAGGTGGTGAATCCCTCGGAGATGTTGCTTTCTGAAAATCGCGATGGGCGCATGAGTGGTATAACAATAGGGGTTACAACTGAAGGAGTGCGTTCATTTTTGGTGGAGATACAGGCATTGGTTTCAAGTGCTGCCTACGGTACGCCGCAAAGGAGTGTAACGGGTTTTGATCAACGTAGGCTCAACATGCTTCTCGCTGTTTTGGAAAAGCGGGCTCGCTTCCGATTAGCACAAAAAGATGTGTTCTTAAACGTAGCCGGAGGATTAAAGATTGCCGATCCGGCGATGGATTTGGCTGTTGTGGCTGCAGTAATGTCAAGCAACTTTGACGTCAGTATCCCTCAGTCTACAGTATTTATCGGAGAAGTAGGGTTATCCGGAGAGATAAGGACAGTTACGCGTATAGACAGGCGTGTAGCTGAAGTTCAGAAATTAGGCTTTAGTCGAGTCTTTGTGCCAAAAGGTAATTTGAAAGGCTTAAAAAAAGAATTTAATATAGATATTGTTGAGGTCTCCAACGTTGAAGAATGCTTCCGCAAACTCTTCGAATAGCAAACATCCGCAATATTTTTATTTCCTAAAAGAGAAGCCCCTCAGAGGTATCCGAAAGCTTCCAATCCTTGTCCCAGCGGTCTATTACCGCGAATATTCCTCTATTGAAAATTTGCAGCTTCTCGGCGAGAACTAAATTAAGCAGATGAAGCGCGACCTTACTCCTTTGACCTTCCAAACCTCTATCCTGTGTCAGAGGATCGGATATTCCATGATTTGACAATTCGATACTCTCTATATTGGAGCGGAAAAAAATCCCGTATCGTGAGGCATTCAGCCTCTCGATGTCGGGAGTAATCTGAGCCAANCTCCTTAATAAAAGTTAAATTTCNGACTTTCCTTTTNTCTATCTGATNGATTTGCTTATAAAAAATTTTTTGTATTATCTTTGCACATCAAAAAAGGCGACTATCGGTTTCGACCGAGTCAAAGATAACAGAACCCGTTAGCATCCCATAGAACTGCTGGCGGGTCACTTTTTTAATATGAACCAACTACCTCTTTCGATAGACGTACACATAAAATACCTCCAACAAAAAGGCATGTAGTTTCCTGATAAAGAAGCGGCGATAGATTTATTNTCNCGGGTCAGTTATTCAANACTCAAATACTATTGGAGAGATTTGATTGAAGAAGATTCTGATGGCGAATTTAAAGATGTCACTGCATTACCAACGATAATATAAAGATATTCTTTCGACCATAATCTTAGGGTTATTCTTTTTGATGCGATTGAAACGATTGAAGTCGCTTTGAGAGCCAAAATCATCAACCACATGTCTAAAGCCGCGGGGAACGGATTATGGTATCTCGACCCGACATTGTTTGAAGATGCGGTAAAAGAGAATCTGCCTCCATTGGAAGAATACCCTCAATGAGTTCCAGGGATAAACCTCTTATTTGACGTGTGGCTTTTTCTTCTTAAGGACGATATAAGAATCACCTTTTTCCGTATTCAGTCTTGTAATTGAGTCATTGATACAATCTATAGTATTTACTATCTGCAGCACCTTTTTCAACTTCTCTTCAACCTCCATATTATCGCAGGCTATTTCTGTTGCCGAAATATCTTTCAGATAGAGAGAATCATTTCGCTGACGATATTCTCCGCCTATGTGATTGCAATTGGTCATGATTCCGAACGTGTTATCATCTTTAAAGTCCACGCAGGCTTGCATACCCGTCTCTATCTCGGAAGGCCGGACATAAGAAGAATCATTCTCCACAATATTCTCTATACCCCATTGACCTTGAATATTGCATAAGGTCGTTATATCATTTCCATTTTCTTCATTACCATCCCTTTGTTTATCGGAGTGGTTTATTCCTGAGCATGAGAACATTAAAAGGATTAAGCAACTAACAAGGTATTTCCACATAATATTTTCGATGTTATCTGATTATAAAATAAAGTAATTAAAACAGTACCCGTGAAGATGACAGTCTAAATACACTGTATTCTTTTTTCGCCTCTTAAGAAATTAAATTTAATAAATTTTCCATTTCACTCACAAAAATAGGAATATTATTTCATTTTGCCATATTGATAATGAAAGCCGTTTGAGGTTGCCATTTGGGGTTGAGGATTGTAATGACCCTATTCCGAGATTGTTACTCATAAATAAATCCACTTTTTATAAGACCATACTTCGATTTTGGATTTCTTCATAATTTCAGAATGCCGAACTATTTTGAACTCTTCAACAAAAGAAAAAAACGATTTATTCAGGCATCCAGTAATATGAGGGTTTTGAGCGTCTGATTTTCAACCACTCTCTCATTTCCCGGAGACTATCTACACCATCAGCCAGTACAGCCTCATAATATTCCACACCATGAATTTCTTCATTATCGGGAGTCAAAAATTTCAAAGTTAGAATCTTTTCTTTTGCCTTCGGTGTAAGGACTTTGACTATTCTGTCTGCCATTTCCTCAAAAAAACCGNCANATNGNGTACCTNTTTCAATATGGATAATATNNATTTGCCAAATNTCATCANCGNTNATTNTATATTTCAGATGCCAAGCAATACAGTGTTCTTCTGTATTAAGTCCGTTTAAACACTTGATTTCAATAATCGCTGGATTTTTAGCCATTTTTGACGCTATGGCAAAACTACTTTCTTCAGTTATGCCGGAAGAATAAACATGAAGGTCAATATCACGGTGTTTTGCCATCAAGTCCATTCGCAAAGAACCTACAAGCCTGACTTCGGTTCCTGCCAGTTCCCATAATAATTTCACACCGGAAGCATCCAGGACTTCTTTCGCTCTTTTTGCCATTTGCCGAGATTTCTCAAAGTAATTCATATTAATTTGCGATTTTGATAAATTTGCAAAGATATAAAATTTTCCTCTATAATTACAGACACGTATCTATATTCCTTTTCAGTAAGACGTATTCCCATGACTTGTAAAAATCACCAAAAATAAATAACTTTGCATTTTCCGATTTCACACATTATGAATATTCATAGTGTCGGTGCGTACTCTGGTATAGCGAAAGCCCTATGGCAACGAAATGTTTCCGGAAATCTTAATGCTCAATCATGGGGCACTGTGCAGAATCGCTCAATGCTACCGATGCCGGAGCTCCCACCGAAAAGTTATGGAGGTGAAAATTATGAGAAAAATATCATTCATTATTTGTTCTGTCATTGCATATTTATTTGCATCCTGCATGAATTCTTCAATTCACGACAGTCCAGTTGATGAAGCGGAGAGTTTAATGACTGTTAATGCAGACAGTGCCATGGGAATATTGGATAAGATTGACCCGTCATCTCTCAAAGTTGATTCGACAAAAGCCAAATATCATTACCTTCGTGCATTCGGACACATGTGTCAGAACCGCTCGATGATAGGTGATTCGCTAATCGTTTCTGCCCATAATTACTATAGCGGAAAAGATATGGTCAGAGGTATACGTAGCGGCACCGCTTACGCTTGGTATAAGTTTTGGGTAGGCGATACCCCGGGAGCTATATCCATGCTTGACTCTATCGTAAGTCTGCCAAATGTGCCTGATTCCTTGATTGCTCCGTCACTCCGTATCAGAGTTCTTCTGGGAGCATCAGAATATCAGGGACGAGAACTGATTCCTTTTGNCCATAGACTGNNCGACATTGANNCTGACANCCTACGACAANTTNNGGCTAAATATTNNCTTNTNNGTGCTNACGAATATGCTGAAAAACTTGACTCGGCATTGTTGCTCTCCGATGAGTTGATTGATTACGCCCGCTCCCATAAGTGGGGTGACAAACAGTTTATGTTTGAGTTGGAGCGCGCTCAGATTTTAGGTGAGATGGGACGCACTGTAGAGAGCAATGAAGTTGTAGAGGGTATCTTTAGGAAATCCTCGCCTGATAATGGAGCGGCAGACTACCTTCACATGCAGCTCGCCATGAACGCACTCAACTCCGGCAATTTAAGTCTCGCAAGCAAAGAACTTGCCATCGCTGACAGTTTTGCTGTCAAATTCCGAAAAGAAGATGACACCTACTATCGAAGTTACAGCAATCTAATGCGTGCAATGATTGACTTTAAGCAGAATGGCAAGATGAAGCTCGTACACGTCAATGGTTTGAATAATCGTCAGCAGGAGCGGTACAACCGTGCAAAAGCCTCCCAGTGGGAGAGTGAGCGTGGTGCATTGGAGCAACAAAGCCGGGCATTGGCTCTCAAAGCTGAGAGTCAGCACAAAACAGTTATTATAATGGTAATTGCCATTTTTGCTTTCCTGATATTGGTTGGTGCCGCTTGTATTATTACACATCGGAGACAGCGTGAGCGAGAAAATGAGGAACGTGCAGAAGCATTGCAGAAAATGGTCGATGAACTAAAATCAACCCCTACTCATGGACAAACCGAAGATCATAACACTTCTGCTTTACGTCAGGCCATGCTTCAGCAACTTGGCATAATCAAGATGGTAGCTGAGACTCCGACTGAGCAGAATCGTGAGTTGCTTCGTAAGATCTCATCAATTGAAAGTGACACTGAGGGTGAACTTGTCAATTGGAACAATGTGTTTGAGCTTATCAATACACTCTATTCAGGTTTCTATAATAAACTGCATACTGCTTGGGGAGATACCCTAACACCAAAGGAAGAGCAGATTATTGTACTGATGGTTGCTGGTTTCTCCACAAAGGAAATTAGCGTCATCACCGCTCAGACTACATCTACAATCTATGTCCGCAAATCCTCCATAAGAAAGAAATTGGGGGTGCCGGAAAAAGAGGATATAGTCACTTTTCTTAGAGAGAAGACTGTCGATTAAGACCGATTAAGACCGATTAAGACCGATTAAGACCGATTAAGACCGCACATAGTCTCATTAAGACTATTAAGAATTGCAACCGCTGGTAATCAGCGAGATGCATTTCCTGTATTAAGACTTTTATATTTGTCATTAAGATACATT
>WFMC01000173.1 GCA_009177205.1 Bacteroidales bacterium | reverse complement strand
CGGATAGCACATAGTGTATCCATGACATATTGAAATAAAGAGGCGTTATGTCTTCTGCTTGTACGGATAAAGCGTAGGAAACTTACATCCAAGTATATGCAAGAGAATGTCATGACAGTCTCCATGCCATACGGCGTGGAGCTGTTTTTCCACATCTTCATATACAGGTATTCCTACCACCTATCCGTAAAGGCGTGGCATAGCAGCCCACGCCTCTTTTAATTAATGAATTGCCGATTTGGGCTGAACGGCCTAATAAAAAAAACAATATGAAGAGATTGTCTTTATTATTAAGCATGCTTCTGATTTCTGTTGTCATTGGAAGTGC
The DNA here is from genome assembly GCA_009177205.1 of Bacteroidales bacterium. Lineage (GTDB taxonomy): Bacteria > Bacteroidota > Bacteroidia > Bacteroidales > Muribaculaceae > Lepagella. The sequence continues at coordinate 3,181 of WFMC01000173.1, read as the reverse complement.
TCATCCTATTAACAACTATAAATACATAGTTATTGAGCATCAAGAAAAGGCAGCAAAGGACATCGAACCAAGAATGTCAAAGGAATTTGATAACTTAGGCTTCATTATACTCACAGAAGAACAAGCTGGCCAACTCGATGAGCAGGCTAAGCAAGAAACTCTTGGAGCCAAGTACCGTTGTCGTCAAAGTGGCGAGTGTATTTTCAAAATCGAATTGATTAACACTTCAGGAGAGGAAGTATATGAAGATGAGCAAATATTTGGAGCTGGATTTATGTCAAGGAAAAACGATAGGCAAGGTGCAATAAAGAGAATATTTAAGGAATTAAAAAAACTTGATTATCATTATTCTCCCAGAGAAGACGAACAAAAATAATTACAGGCAAACAACATGGGACTTTTTAATCGAAATCGAAAACCAATTGCTCCTTACAACACATTGGAGCTAGAAAAGAGAGCTGCCTTATATTTTCTGCTGGAATATTTAACAATGAATGGCGTACCCTTCCATGAACAATCTTGGGCGTTTCAGTATCTGGAAAAAGCTACTAAATATTTTGGACTATCGAATAAGCAGATTCAAGAACTCAGACCATTTTATGGCACTTATGAGAAAATTATTGAGTATATCAAGATTATTGATGATCGGCAAATNNTNGAATATATGATAAGNAATTGCTCTAATTTATTNATNTTGATGGACGGAGGAGCNAAACATAAGGAACTTGGTGAACAAGCNTACAGATTGTATGAAGAGCTAGGCTTTTCATATGAAGAAGTTAGATCTATTGTCCGAAAATATCAATATAGAACAGAAATATAATTATGACAGCTTTTCTTCTAATTGTGATCGCGGTTCTGCTTTTTGTCATATCGAAATTTCTTCGCAACAAAGCAGACAGCTACGAATCATCTTCGTATACCAATATAGTTTCTTCAACAGCTTCAACCCCCAAAACTCTTCCCAAGTTGTCTTACTGGGAATCATGGAAAAAGAATCACCCTAATGAAGCCAATGTTATAGAAACAAGTTTATATAANAACANTGNANAAGAGGNAGATCAAGATGCNAAAGAAATAATTGATGCGTTAAATCGNATGGNTCNNGCTAATGANTTAAACGATTGGACACAAATCAAACCTTTGATGCTAGAGAAATTTACCGAGATGGTNGATGCCTTGGGAGAAGAACAAGCNTTTAAGTTGTTGGATTCGCTCGTCCAACAAGAAGCTGAACATACAAAAGCTAAAATAAAGAATACCGGGACACANATAGCACGGGGNTGGCTAAGACAATCAATCGACGATGCAAAGAAATCAAACCAACAATTTTCCAAGTTCATGAAGAGCTGTAACACATGCACCTTCATGACTACAAAAAGGGATAAGGATAAAGTATATTCAGATACTGAGAAAAAGGAGATTTTAGACGTATTTATAAAAGAATACACTTCACAAATAATGAATGCTATAGGTGATAATGTGCATATTTCGTTATTCGCAAATGGCTATGACTCTCCAGTAGCAAGAGAAATCATGAATATTATGTATTCTTATCTTAGAAATGATGAGTTTATAGATAAGGCTAAGCAAGATGGCGTTTGGACTAAAATAATGTTTGCCATTATTGAAGAAACCAATAAAATCACAGATAAATATTGTGATGCGGATATTCAGGAATGTATTGAATATTTTAACTTTCCAGAGAAGCCAGTTGTAACATCACGAAGATGTACGGCATGTGGTAGCAGGAATGTTTATTGTGAAGATATTGGACTGTACGAATGTATGGATTGTGGATGTCAGTGGCATGCGCCACATGGACGGAATACATATTCAAGAACATAAGTGAGTATTGCAGTAGTATGGATATACCATTTATAGGGGCTTATGGTCTTAGCTTTTGCCATAAGCATTCTATAAATGATATATAGTACAATTGAATCCAATTCTCTAACCTAAAGATTATTTTATCTATAATCCATGTCGTTTGCGACGTTGCTTGGCTTTCTGCTCGTCTCGGTATCGGTGTAGGGCTTCATCAATGCTTAGTCCGGAATGGCGGCTCAGCCAGAGTTTGAAGTCATCGGATAAACATTCTCCTCCAGCAAAACCTTGATCATCTTGCACTCCACCTCTGAAAGAAGGTGATGACAGGGTGATTCCCACGCCTTGCAAAGGAAAGTTATTAATTGCAGCGGGGTCTCCGAATTGGGGATCTAAACGGCAGGAATCATTCGTGCAGGGTCAAACTTTATATACAAAGAAGAAGGTGTTTAATAATAACACACATTGATTCAGCTAGAAAATCTTTGGTAGAGCGGGCTAATGTTGATTTTTTACTGGCATCCAAAATTAAATCGTCACCTAATGTTGACTGTTCGATAGTCTTACGGAATATTTTGATACTTTAGACTAAGGAATCGATTAACCTATCAAGAGCTTTATCATCCATCTTCCATATCCAACGGCATAAGGCTCGTTTCGGACAATCTTCAATACTGACCTGAATTGGTTTACCATTAACTATCTCCGAGAGATATATTCCAGTTATAGACTTGTTCATGGTCAGTTGTTCTTATTGATAAGGTTGACTATGACTTTTACCATTGTGTCCTTCTCTTCGGTACGGCTTTCGGCTATCATCAGAGTGAGGGCTACGAGGGTGTTATCGGCTATGCGTTTGGTACCGTCCTCGTTGTAGAGGATGCCGTTGCCATTTAGAAACCACAAGAATAGCGTGGCTGCGATGCGTTTGTTGCCGTCGCTGAATGAGTGGTTCTTGGTGACGAGATACAGTAGCATAGCAGCCTTCTCCTCAACAGAGGGATAGAGGTCGACACCTCCAAAGGTCTGATAGATCTGGCCGATGGAGCTTTTGAAGGAATCGTCCTTTTCATTTCCAAATAGATTGCTTCCGCCGAATTTCTCATGAAGTTCACGTATTACTTCCATTGCATTCTCATAAGTTGCATGGAATGACTCTTTGCCTGTAGTATCTTCTATCTGCAACTCCTGGTAATCGTAACGATCAAGAGTATCGAGGGCGTAGGTATAGTCCACCACCACATCAAGCAACGAACGGCTATCTTCGGTCAGTTTCTCCTGGTTCTGGATTGTACGACCGAGTACTTTCACCAACTGGCTCAACTCATCATACTTCTGCGAGGCTATTCGCTCA
>WFMC01000152.1 GCA_009177205.1 Bacteroidales bacterium | reverse complement strand
CCATTGTCATCACGAAAATTCTCCGGAAGAAATAGATGAATTTGCACCTGTCAGTCTTGAAGAAGAGGATATGGCTGAATATTTCCCGGAATACGTAGACGAAGATTATTATAATAATGTTCGACATCATATCGGGAGCCTTTTAGGACCCGATGACGTATATCTGGAAACTTTTGAGGAGGATATGAAATATAGCGACACTCCCATTGCTGCCTCAATTTCAGAATCATTGGCGGATATTTTCCAACCGCTCTACAATTTCATATCCGTTGTGAAGGACTCGGAAGGGGAGAATCTGGTTGCAGCGTATAAAGTTTGTCATGAAAACTTTATGGAATATTGGAGTCAAACACTTTGCAATGTTTTGAGAGCCCTCAATCATGTCTATTTCAACAATTAAATAACTAAACTTATTTTATACTTTAATACTTTTACTACTATAACAACATGAAAAACATAGATGAAATTTCAGATATGGGTATGGACCCGGAATTACTAAAAGAAATGACTCCGCAACAGATTGATGAAACTATTCAGATTTGTAATGTGTTGCAATGGCTTGAAGATTCTCCTTGTAATTTCATGGCAGTATCGCTGATTGAAGAGATTTTGGAGAATGCTGATTTTAAGAAACTTGATCTCTCAAAAAAATGGAAACTCCAAGCGGGTGGTAAGTATTATGTCGTGAGAAACGACACGGCAATATTTGCTTTCATAGCAGGCACTGCATCTCCTGATAATAGCGGTTTTCATATTATATCTTCTCACAGCGACAGCCCCGGATTTAAATTAAAGCCTAACGCAGAAATTTATGGCGAAGGGGGAATCGTGAGTCTGAACGTTGAAAAATATGGAGGTGGAATTATGTACACATGGTTTGACCGTCCGCTATCAATGGCAGCCCGGATTATGATTAAGACGGATGATCCGATGAATCCGAGGTGTGAATTATTGGATTTTAACAGACCGTTGGCTGTGATTCCACATTTGGCAATACATTTCAATCGTGCCGTTAATGAAGGGAATCCACTGTCAATTCAAAAGGATATGAAGCCGGTAATGGGATATTATTCTCCGGCAGCTTATGAGGTATATAAAAAGAAGGGTGGAGTGGTGAAATGTCTTATTGCTGAAGAATTGAATATTGACCCCGATGAAATCCTTTCAATGGAGGTCGTTTTATATCCCCTTGAAACGAGTAGGTTGGCGGGGGCAAATGATGAGTTTATTATGTCATCTCGTCTTGACGATTTATCTATGGTCTACGCCAGTCTGCAAGCATTATTGGATTCAGCGGAGATTCCCGCAAAATCCACGCGAATAATGGCTGTATTTGATAATGAAGAGACCGGTTCCGGTACCCGTCAAGGGGCGGCTGCGCCGACTTTGCGACATATAATGGAAAGAATATGCAATGGATTGTCAAAAACAGCCTCAAAGGAATCCTTCTATTGTGCACTTGAAAAATCCTTCATGATATCAGCAGATGATGCTCACGCATGGCATCCTAATTATAATGATAAGTATGATCCGACGAATCATCCCGTAATCGGGGGCGGTCCGGTGGTGAAGATTAATGCAAACTGCAAATATATGACCGACCCGAAAGGTGATGCAATATTCAGAGCATTGTGTGATAAAGCCGAAGTGGAATGTCAATATTTTGTGAATCATGGAGATGTGGCAGGAGGTAGTACGCTCGGAAATATTTTAACTTCCCAATTGGATATTGCCGGAGTTGATATGGGATGTCCGATCTGGGCGATGCACAGTGCCTGCGAAACCGGCGGCGTTACGGACTATCTTGATACTGTTAAAGTATTTGCGGAGTTCTATAAGATTTAAAAATTAAGTCCTTCAGACAAGTCTTAATATTATTTATAGATTTTTTATTAACTTTGCGAAAGGAAAAAGCGTTAAATAATTGGCACACCTTTTGTAGGTGTAATAAAAAGGAAAGAAAATTTATAAAACATAAAAGAGAAAAATGAACGTAAATTACGCCAAACTCGACAACGTAAATGGTGAAATTACAGTAACCCTCGAGGAAAAAGATTACGCAGACAAAGTAGAAAAACAATTAAAAGAGATTTCTAAACATCGTCCTGAGCCGGGTTTCCGTCCCGGACATACTCCTAAAGGACTCTTGCGTAAAAAATACGGACAAGCTGTGAAGTATGATGTTATCAATAAAGAGGTTGGTGACGCCGTATTTAATTATATCAAAGATGAAAATATCAGAGTTCTCGGTAATCCCGTTCCGGTAAAGTATGATAATTTTGATTTGAATAATACTGATTTTGAATTTAAATNCAAAGTNGGAGTANCTCCGGAAANTGAGACNCNNANTNATAAGAACNTTCACATTCCTTTCTATAATATTTCCGTAAGTGAAGAAATGATCAACAGAGAGGATGAGCAATTCCGCAAACGTTTCGGCAANCAGGNAAGTGGAGAAGAAGTAGAACCGAATGCTCTTGTGAAAGGCGTCTTGACTGAACTCGACGAAAACGGCGAACCGAAAGAGGGTGGAATAGTAGTGGAAAACGGCATTTTAGCTCCATCTTATTTTAAAGACAAGAATCAGGAAGCTCTATTTGAAGGGAAAAAAGTTGGAGATTCAGTTGTATTCAATCCTGCAGCCACATGCGAAGGTAGTGAGACAGAATTGTCATCAATGCTGAATATTGACAAAAATGAAACTGCTGCTCACCACGGCGATTTCAAGATGGATATAAAAGACATCATTGTCGTTAAGCCCGCAGAGTTGAATGAAGAATATTTCGAAAATCTTTTCGGCAAAGATAAGGTTCATAACGAAGAGGAATATCGTCAGGCATTGAAAGATATGATCAGCGCGTCATTGAAAAACGACAGTTTCTATCGCTTCACTATTGATGCTAAATCCGGAGTACAAAAAGCAGTCGGAGAAATTGAACTCCCCGTTGAAGTGCTTCAAGATTACCTGATTCAAACTGATGAAAAATATACTCCCGAAAATGTAGCAGAATCATTTGCTGCCATGAGAGGTCAATTGGAATGGGAGCTTATCACTGAAGCTATTGCGAAGCAATTCGGTATTCAGGTTGAAGAATCCGATATGCTGGAACTTGCAAAATCATCAGTGCGTCAACAATTCGCTCAATATGGTATGTCAAACGTTCCCGAGGAGAGTTTGACAAAATATGCTGAAGAGATGCTTAAGGATGAAAAGGCGCGCCGCAGAATGGCAGAGCAAGCTCTTGATTTCAAGGTTTTCAATACGATTCGCGAAAAAGTCACTCTTGATGAAAAGGATGTGACTGTTGATGAATTCGGCAAATTGTTTGCTCCCGCTATTGAAGAAGCAACTAAGGAATAATAGAGAATAATATTATTTATCCCGGGTTGCATTCTTTCAAAGAGGTGCAATCCGGGTTAATATTTATGAATATTAGATAAAAATTAACTAAAACAAAATATATGAACACAAATAATGATTTTAGAAATTTTGCGGTGAATCATTTAGGTATGAGTTCTAATACTCTNGATTCATACACNCGTTATATANACNAGAGAGCAGGNGCAATATCNCTTCCGNCAGCCGATTACCNGAATCCATATATTCNTGAGGAAAGACAATTGAACGTTACTCAGATGGATGTATTCTCCAGATTGATGATGGACAGGATTATTTTCCTCGGCACACAAGTTACAGATCAAAGCGCCAATATTATCCAGGCACAAATGCTTTATTTGGATTCGGTGGATCCGGAAAAGGATATATCATTGTATATTAATTCTCCCGGTGGAAGTGTTTATGCCGGACTGGGTATATACGACACTATGCAATATGTAAACTCTGACGTGTCGACCATCTGCACCGGAATGGCAGCTTCCATGGCTGCAGTTCTGCTTGTAGCCGGAGAGAAGGGAAAGCGTTTTGCACTTCCTCATTCAAGGGTGATGATTCATCAGCCCCTCGGTGGGATTCAAGGTCAGGCATCCGATATAGAAATCACTGCCCGCGAAATTCTGAAATTAAAAGATGAGTTATATCGTATCATTTCAGACCACAGCGGAATGCCGTTTGAAAAAGTTGCAGCAGATTCTGACCGCGACTATTGGATGATTGCATCCGAAGCGAAAGNATATGGTATGATTGNNAAGATTTTGGTAAATACGAAGAAAAAATAACTGCTAAGTAGACGAAAAGAAGTCTGAAATTATGGCAAAAAAAGAGGTCTTGAGATGCATGATGTGTGGAGAGGAGAGCACCGCTCAAAATCCCGTAGTAAGGATTTTTAACGGGTTAGACCTCTGCACTGATTGTATCAGTTATATTGATTCGGCTCGAGATGCTGCTCTCGGCAAAGATAAATCAACCGCTAAAGCTGAGGGGCGGACTGACGAACCTAAAGAGATTCCGACACCCAGGGAGATAAAGGGCTTTTTAGATCAATATGTCATAGGTCAGGAGGAAGCAAAGAAGTATCTTTCTGTTGCTGTCTACAATCATTATAAGCGGATTGCACAAGAAGAGAGTAAGAATAAAAATGTGCAAAAGAAATCTCTTAAATCTGCGATTAAGGATAATAAGGATGATGATGTAGACATTGAGAAGTCAAATATTATCATGGTCGGACCTACCGGTACAGGCAAGACCCTATTGGCAAAAAGTGTGGCTCGTCTTCTTGATGTCCCTTTTGCTATTGTTGATGCCACTGTATTGACGGAAGCCGGATATGTGGGTGAGGATATTGAATCTTTGCTTACACGACTCCTTCAAAATTGTGACTATGATGTTGAGAAGGCAGAAAAAGGTATAGTCTTCATCGATGAGATAGACAAGATTGCCCGTAAAAGTGATAATCCATCGATCACTCGCGATGTAAGCGGTGAGGGGGTGCAACAAGGTCTTTTGAAATTGTTGGAAGGGAGCACAGTGTTGGTTCCTCCAAACGGAGGTAGAAAGCATCCTGACCAAAAAATGATAGCTGTTGACACTAAGAATATCCTATTCATTTGTGGCGGGGCATTTGATGGAATCGAACGCAAGATAGCATCCAGGCTGAATACACATGTAGTGGGTTACGGTAAAGATGAAGGGAAGAAGAAGCAGCAGCGTGAGAATCTGATGAATTATGTTTTGCCACAAGACCTGAAGAGTTTCGGCTTGATACCGGAGATTATCGGCAGATTGCCGGTATTGACGGCGTTGAATCCCTTGGATAGGGAAGCATTATTGAGAATACTCACGGAGCCGAAAAATGCGCTTGTGCGCCAGTATAAGAAACTTTTCGCGCTCGATGGTGTGGAATTGGAATTCACTGATGATGCGTTAAACGCAATAGTAGATAAAGCTATCGAATATAAATTAGGGGCTCGCGGTTTGCGCTCGATTGTGGAGACAGTCATGGTCGATGCAATGTTTGAGGTGCCGTCTCAAAAAGTTGACAAATTTACAGTTAATGCTGATTATGTCAACCAAAAATTGGAAAAGGCAAATTTTGAAAAAATAAAATTGTCTGATTAAAGTTCCGACAGTAAAAAATATTTAGATAAAATTCGACGATGTTTATTTCATTGTCGAATTTTTTATGTTGAATTTTGCAGAATTCAGAATAAATGTTTAATTTTGAATAAGAGCATAATCTACTACCTATAATAAAACCATAAATGGCAGAAGTCAAACAGATCACCGAAGCCTTAAAGCAATATTTCGGATTCGACACTTTCAAGGGTAATCAAGCTGCAGTCATATCATCAGTGCTTGATGAGAAAGATGTTTTTGTTGTGATGCCTACAGGTGGTGGGAAATCTCTATGTTATCAACTTCCGGCATTGATGTTGGAAGGGACTGCAGTGATAATATCACCTTTAATAGCATTAATGAAGAATCAGGTTGATGCCATACGCCATTATTGTGGAGATGAGGGTATAGCTCACTTTCTAAACTCTTCTTTGGGGAAAGGAGCAGTTGAGACTGTAAAGAAAGATATTATTTCGGGTCGCACCAAACTTTTATATGTTGCCCCCGAATCGCTCACCAAAGCCTCAAATATTGAATTTCTGAAATCGGTCAGAGTGAGTTTTTATGCCGTGGATGAAGCTCACTGCATTTCTGAATGGGGTCATGATTTTCGCCCGGAGTACAGAAAAATCAGGTCAATAATTAATTCTATTCAACGCCGACCTGTCATAGCGCTTACCGCCACTGCCACTCCCAAAGTGCAACATGACATTCAGAAGAATCTGGGAATGACTGATGCCGTGGTCTTTAAATCAAGTTTCAATCGTAAAAATCTCTATTATGAGGTGCGTCCGAAGACTAAGGATGTGGAACGCGAGGTCATAAGATTCATTAAGAGCAGACCCGGGAAATCCGGAATAGTATATTGCCTGTCGCGTAAGAAAGTTGAGGAGATTACGGAGGTTTTGCGAATCAACGATATCTCGGCACTGCCGTATCATGCGGGATTGGATCCCGCAACCCGCGCTTCAAATCAAGATGATTTTCTGATGGAAAAGGTTGACGTGATTGTGGCTACAATTGCATTCGGCATGGGTATTGATAAACCGGATGTTAGATATGTCATTCACTTTGATATTCCTAAATCTTTAGAGGGTTATTATCAAGAGACCGGAAGAGCGGGACGTGATGGAGGTGAAGGAATTTGCGTGGCGTTCTATTCGCATAAGGATTTGCAGAAACTTGATAAATTGCTTCAAGGGAAAAGCCCGGTTGAACAAGAGATAGGAAGAAAACTTCTTATTGAAACTGCTCATTATGCGGAATCAAGTGTTTGTCGACGAAAAATATTATTAAATTATTTCGGAGAAGAATACAAAGAAGAGAATTGTGGAAATTGCGATAACTGCAAAAATCCGAAAACGCAGATAGAAGCGGGAGAAGAACTTTTGGAAGCTCTTAAAGCCGTAAAGGAACTTAAGGAAAAATATCGTATAGAATATATAATATCTATATTATCGGGAAATTGCTCGGAAGAGTCGAATGCCCGAGGTCATTCGGAACTGGAATGTTTCGGAGTGCTTTCGGATGTAGACTCTAAATTTCTAAATGATTTGATTCAGCAAGCCGTAATAGGTGGTTATTTGAAAAAGGACATGGAAAATTACGGTCTGCTCAAATTAACCGAAAAAGGGGAGAGCTTTATCAAAAATCCGGAAAGTTTCAAAATAGTAGAGGGAAAAGATTTTGTAGAGGAGGAATATGATCATTCCAAAGCAGCGTCTTCCGGGGCGGCTGATCCGATCTTACTTGCGATATTAAAAGATATCAGAAAAGATATAGCCCGTAAACTCAACGTGCCTCCATACGTGATATTCCAGGAGACGGCATTGGATGCAATGGCGACAACATATCCGATAACCGAAACGGAATTAGCCAATATTCCGGGAGTAGGAATCGGAAAAGCCAATAAATTCGGAGCAGAGTTTATCTCTATTATAGAAAAATATGTAGAAGAGAATGAAATAGATAGGCCGACGGATATAAAAGTCCGTATAGTTGCGGATAAAAGCAAAACAAAAATATATTTAATTCAAGGAATTGACCGCAAACTTTCATTGGAAGAGTTGGCAGATGGCAAAGGATTGGAGTTTGATGAAATGCTTGACGAGGTGGAAAGCATCGTAGAAGAAGGGACACGCATTAACATAGATTATTATCTAAATGAGATTCTCGAAGAGGAATGTCAACAAGAGATTCTTGATTACTTCAGGAGTCAGGGCGAGGATAATATTGAAGATGCCTTCGAAGCTCTCGGGGATGATTATACGGAAGAGGAGATACGCATGATGCGCATCAAATTCCTTACTTCATGGGCTTAGTCACCTTTCCCCCAATATATACATTCATATTTGCTAAAATTTAGTATAGAATATTAATAATTTTATACTAATTCGCAATTGCATCCGTTTTTTAAGGAGAAGAAATAAAACAACCTTCTATATTTTATTGAAATAAAATTAAATTTTCAGAATAAATTAATGAAAACCACATTTCTAATCGGAGCGGGCTTAGGGCTGTGTGCCATAGCATGGGCTGCTAAAGATCCTGTTATAATGACTGTTAACGGTGTTGACGTGCCAAAATCGGAATTTGAATATTTATATCATAAGAATTCCCAGCAGCAGCTGACGGCTCAGCCGATAAATGAATATGTCGATATGTTTGTTAAATATCGACTTAAAGTTGCCGATGCGTTAGCTTCAGGTGTTGACACAACAGAGACATTCCGTCAGGAGATGGAGCAATATCGCCATGATTTGGCAGCCCCATATCTTGTTGATTCAGTTTATCTGAACCAACTTGTGAAAGAGGGTTACGATAATAGCCAAAGTGAGGTTGAAACCTCTCATATTATGATTTTCAAACAACACTCTTCAGAAGATAATCAAAAAGCCAAGGCTTTGCTTGATTCTTTGCGCGGACGCATACTTGCAGGTGAAGATTTCGGTCAGTTGGCTGCTAAATTTTCTCAAGACAGGGGCACATCGTCACGTGGAGGAAGTCTGGGCTACATTACTCACGGCAGATATCCCTATAGATTTGAGAAAGCTGCCTTCAGCTTGAAACCCGGTGAAGTGTCTGAGATTACGGAGAGTCCCATGGCATATCATTTGATTAAAGCCCTCAACAAACGTCCGGCACGTGGCACAGTAAAAGTATCCCACATCTTAATCATGGATAGGGATGGAAATGATGCTGCTTCGTCTGCAATTGCCAAAAATAAAATAGACAGTATCTATAATGTGGTTATCTCCAATCCGGCTAATTTCGAAGAAGTGGCAAAAACGGTTTCAGAAGATCCGGGTTCAGCACGTCAAGGTGGTCTTCTTCCATGGTTTGGCGCAGGTCAGATGGTTGAAGAATTTGAAGATGTTGCGTTCAATACACCCAAAGGAGAAATCAGCAAACCCTTCAAATCGGCTTTCGGATGGCACATTATCCATAAAATGGATGAGAAGGGTGTGCCTTCACTCGAAGAGATGAAAGAGACGGAATTGGCACGAATCAGTATTCCCAACGACTATAGATACATGCTCGTTAAATTGAATCAGAATGCCAAGCTCGGCAAAAAGCATAAGGCATCTACCAATAATTCTACCTTAGAAGCAATAAAAAACAAGGTATTGATTAATGGTCTTGATTCTGCCTTCTATCTTCCGGATGCTTCTTTGGATTCTCGCGAATTGCTGAAAATTGGAAATAATTCATATTCTGCCTCTGATTTCATTCAATCTTTGGGAGGCTCAATTCAATCTGACAAAGGACTCGCGGAAGAATTTGTAGAGAATAACTATCAAGGCTTTTTGAATCGCAAATTGATAAAGGCTGAAGAAGATTGGCTTGAAGCAAACAATAAGGATTATAAAAATCTCTATAACGAATATTATAACGGTAGCCTTTTATTTGCAACAAGCGTAAGCAACGTTTGGGACAAGGCTTCTAAAGATGGAGAAGGACTGGAAAAATATTTCAATTCCCACAGAGAAGACTATAAATGGAACGAACCTCGCGCAAAAGGAATCTTAGTGCAAGTGAAGAATGATTCAATAGGTCAGGAAGTTTTACGCCGATATGCTCAACTTCCGTCGGCTGAGGCATTAACAACATTGCGCAAGGAATTTAAGGGAGAGGCTTCTTTCGACAAAGTTCTTTTGCCAAAAGGTGGCAATCCGATGGTGGATAACCTGCTTTTCGGTGGTGTGGCGGTTTCTCCTTCAAATTCCAAATTTTCTCAATATTTTATGTTAGACGGAAGAGTCATTGAAGCTCCCGAAGAGGTTGCTGATGTTAAAGGTCAGGTCACCGGTGATTATCAGGAGGCTCTTGAAGAGGAATGGATTGAGGGCTTGAGAGCTAAGTATCCGGTTGTCATAAATGAGAAAGTGTTGAAAAAAGTAAAATAAAGTTCTTTCTAAGTGAATAATACTTAAAGGCACGCCACGTGGCGTGCTTTTTGGTTATTAAATAATAAGTCTTAGATTACTGTTGAGATTTATTAGAGAGATTTCTGAAAAAATTGGAAATTTGATTATGGATTTAGATGAGGATTTATTATGATTTTTTATTAATTTTGTAAGTTAATGAAAAGAGGAAAATTAAGAATAAAATATGGGTCGGATTATGAATCTGCAATAAAGATTCATAACGTCTTTGTATTAAAAAAATTATTCCCTCTTTTTATTATTATATTGCCGATTTTGGCGTCGTGCAGTAGACACAAATCAAATTCAGATTCAACCGGACAAGATGCAGACATCTTGGTGATGGTAGGAGATTCTGCATTAACGTTGCGGGATGTGTTGGTGAAAATACCCTCGGGATTACCTTCTGCTGACAGCATTTTGCTTTTTCAATCTATCATTGACGGATGGCTGGAAAGAAATTTACTTACCAATCTCGCTGAAGAGAAACTGGACAATCTTCAGGAGATAGAGCAGATGGTGGAAGATTATCGCAAGAAACTTATAATTGCCTCATATCGCAGAAAGCTGCGCGAGGGGTATAAGGATGGAGTAAAGGAGAGTGAAATAAAAGGATATTATAATGCTCACAAAAATGAGTTTGAGTTAGACAGACCTGTCGTAAAGGGACTTTATATAAAAATTCCGTCGGATTCCAAGAGAATTTATGAGATAAGAAAATGGATGAAGACTGCCACTCCGGATGCCATAGCTAATCTCGAACAATATGGATTACCTGAAGCTATTGAATATTCTTTTTTTACAAATAAATGGATGGATTGGGATATGTTGGCTCGCCAGATACCGTTCAGATTTGACAACCCTGATTCATTTGTTTCGGAAAATGAAAATTTTGAAACATCTCAAAGAGGGATAACTTACATCCTTCATATCTCAGACAAATTGCTTTCCGGCAATCAAATGCCTTATGAGATAGCATCAGGCGTAATTTCCGAGCGTTTGTCGGAGAATAACGGAGAAAAATATGAAGAGAAACTGATGAATACATTATATACAAATGCTCGCAAATCGGGTCATTTAAAATGTGTAAATTATGATCCTTTCGAGCATAAGATTATTTCTTCCGACAATGATTCCTTTTCCCCAAAATGAAGTGCATTAAAGGAGAAATAAGAGATTTTATAAATGGATAATTATAGAACTAAAATTAACAACATACAGATTGTGAATAAGAGAAAATTAATAGTAGGTGGATTGCTATCTGCGATCACCGCCGTGAGTCTGACATTGTTGGCAGCCCCTAAAAAGAATGTGGTGGATGAGGTTGCATGGGTTGTTGGCGATGAAGCAATTTTCCGCAGTGACGTTGAAGAAATGTATACTCAAATGCGTTCGGAAGGTATTCAGATTCCCGGGGATCCATATTGTGTGATACCGGAACAGATAGCTGTGGAAAAACTTTATTTGCATCAGGCAAAGATAGATACTGTAGAGGCTCCCGACGCACAAGTGCAGTCAATGGTAGACAGACGTATCAATTACTTCATAGCCAATTTGGGCTCTAAAGAGAAGGTTGAGCAATATTTCCGCAAACCGATGGCCACTCTGCGTGAGCAATTGCTGGAAGTGACCCGAAACAGTTATATTGTAGATCAGGTTCAACAATCGCTGACTAAAAATGTGAAGGGGACTCCGCGTGATGTCAGAAAATATTTTGAGTCATTGCCCGAAGATAGTGTTCCTTTCGTTCCATTGCAGGTTGAAGCGCAAATAATCACATTGAATCCGGTAATTCCTCAACAAGAGATAGATGATGTCAAAGCGCGTCTGCGTGATTATGCCGACCGTGTGAATCGTGGAGATGCGGAATTTTCCACTCTGGCAATTATGTATAGTGAAGACGGTTCTGCTATGCAAGGTGGAGAACTCGGTTTTCACGGAAAAGCTGATTTTGTGCCGGAATTCTCAAACGTGGCGTTTAATCTGAATGATCCAAAGAAAGTTTCAAGAATTGTGGAGACAGAATTCGGATATCATATAATCCAATTAATCGAAAAGCGAGGAGAGCAAGTGAATGTGCGTCATATCCTCTTACGTCCTCATGTAAGTGATGATGATTTGAGAGATGCATTAGTTAAATTGGATTCTCTCGGAAAAGAAATTAAAGGTGGTAAATTTAAGTTCGAGGAGGCTGCCAGAGTGGTAAGCCAAGATAAGGACACCAAGAACAATAACGGCGTAATGATGAATGAAAAGACGGGCTCGACTCGTTTTGAAATGCAAGACCTCCCGCCGGAAGTTGCATCGCAGATAGAAAAAATGCAACCCGGAGAAATTTCCGAAGCTTTTCTGATGAAAGATGAAAAGAAAAACCGTGATGTCGCCGCCATTGTTAAACTCACTACCCGAATTGACGGACACAGAGCCTCCATGCAAAATGATTATAATTTGCTGAAAGGGATGTATGAGAATCACGTTTCTGAAGGGATTCTGAAGAACTGGGTCGAGAAAAAAATCAAGGAAACCCATGTGAGAATTGAAGATGGTTGGTTGCCCTGTGAATTTAAATATAATGGCTGGTTAAAATAATTCATTATTTTCTGATTTTATCTACAAATAATTGTCAATTAGCAATCAATTGAACGGTAACAAAAATAATAGTGACTGGAAATCCCATAATCCAAGACGGGTGTTGTGGATGTTGATAATCATTTTGATTTGTTCAATCGGTAGTGTCGTAAAGCAAGTACATGCCCAAAAGGTTAATTCGACTGAACTTGCTTCTAAACAACAACCCGGAAAACAAAAAGATGAATATCATCGTCCGGAACCGACTCGTCCCATTAAGCCTGAAATTCCATCCGCTTCACGAAATCGTCCTGATAAAGTTTTTCTGGAGTATGCCGATTCAATGATTAAAGAAAATGACAGGGAGGAAGATTATCAGTTGGTAAAGGGAAATGTGAAATTCCGTCAGATGGGTATGTGGATGTATTGCGATTCTGCATATTATTTCCCTGAGCAAAATTCTATGGATGCCTTTGGACATGTTAGAATGGAGCAGGGAGATACTCTCTTTGTTTATGCCGACAAATTATTCTACGATGGTTTCAATCGGTTTGCAAGATTGAGATGTGGCGCTACGGAAAAAAGTGTAAGATTGATTAACAGAAAAGTTAAATTGACTACTGACAGTCTTGACTATGATTTACGCCAGGAATTGGGTTGGTATGCATTCGGAGGAGAATTGGAGGATGAAGCTAATGTTCTGACGTCAGTTTACGGGGAATATAGTCCGTCGACAAAGAATGCCGTATTTTATCATGATGTGGTGCTTCACGGCACAAAGCAGAAGTTTGACTTATATACGGATACCCTCTATTACAACACTGATACAAATATTGCACAAATCGAGACGCCAACCAAAATTGTTACCGAGGAGGATGATATTTTGACCTCCTACGGTTTCTACAATACTAAGACCGGAGTAGCGGAACTTCTCACGAGGAGTAAGATTCTGCATACCGATTCTTTAAATCGTACTACTACTCTTGAAGGGGATTCCATTGTGTATGACCCTACGACCCGAATAAGTAAAGTATACAGNTATCGCGACCCTCGTAAACGTCCTTCNCCAATGGTCATCACTGACACGGCTAAAAAAGCCACTTNNANAGGNGNTTTTGGANTTTATAATGATATGACTCATGAGGCTATGGCAACTGNATATCCTCTTTTAATGGAATATTCTCGTGGTGACACTCTGTTCTTACGCGCGGACACCATCAACACGTGGATGANTANAANAGNGCNNNCGCTGACAGATGGTCANGATTNAACATGGCATAAAGCGAAGGCTTATCCAAGAGCCCGATTTTTCCGTCCCGATATCCAAGGAGTGGCAGACACGATTATATTTACACAGATTGATTCCATATTAAGATTATATCGCAAGCCGATTGTTTGGAGTGAAGAGCGTCAGGTGAGGGGAGACTCCATAATAGTGCATTTAAAGGACTCCACTGCCGACTGGGCATTAATCCCTTCTGCTGCTAAAATGATGGAGCATGTTGAAGAGGATTTCTATAATCAATTGCATGCCGACAGGATGATGATGTGGTTTGAAGAAGGGACTTTAAAGCATCTTGACGGCGAAGGCTCGGTTCAGACCATAATGCTCCCGATGGAGGAGGATTCAACCTATAACAGACTTGTGGATGCGGAGAGTTCATATCTGAGCATAGATATGAATAAGAACAAACTTGAAAAATTGAAAATGTGGCCCGAGGTAACGGGAAATGTAACTCCATTATTCCTGGTTAAGAAAAGCCAGAAGTTCCTCCCTAAGGCTGAATGGCTCGGAATCTTGCGTCCGCGAAGAGAATGGTATGGGGATAAAGTTGTGTGGGAAGATGATCTCGGTGAAGTTCCGGAAGAACTTGAAAAATATTTTGAANAACCATGAGTGANGTGATTAAATTACTTCCGGATNCTGTCGCCAATAAGATAGCAGCCGGAGAAGTTGTGCAGCGCCCGGCATCTGTCATCAAGGAATTGGTGGAAAATGCCGTAGATGCCGGCGCCTCCGATATCAAGATATATATTAAAGATGCCGGCAGAACTCTTATTCAGGTTGTAGATAATGGCGCAGGAATGTCTCCTATTGATGCCCGTATGGCATTTGAGCGACACGCCACTTCAAAAATAAAGCATGCGGATGATTTATTCAGATTGCATACTATGGGTTTTCGTGGAGAAGCTCTTCCATCCATTTGTGCCATATCACAAATTGAGATGCGCACACGTACTCAGGAAGAACAGATGGGATCATTATTGCTTATCAATGGCTCGAAAGTCGAGAAGCAAGAGCAGTGTGTTTGTGAAAAGGGGACTTCACTCAGCGNGNAGAATCTGTTTTTCAATGTGCCGGCGAGAAGAAAATTTCTGAAGAGTGATAATGTGGAGTTGATGAATATAATGCGCGAATTTGAAAGACTCGCTTTGGTAAATAACCACATTCATCTAAGTATCGATACAGGCACCCGACAGATTGACTTACGTCAGGCTTCCTTTCATCAACGCATAAACGACATTTGGAAGAATAATTTGAAAATGCAGCTTCTCCCTGTTGAGGTGGATACTTCTCTTGTGAAAATTCACGGATATATTTCGCGACCGGAATTTGCGAGAAGACGAAATGCGCTTCAATTTTTAATAGTCAACGGGCGAAATATGCGCCACCCTTATTTTCATAAAGGTATTCTGAGTTGCTTTGAGGGGTTAATAGCCAGCGATACCCAACCGTGTTATTTTCTGAAATTTGAAGTTGACCCTTCCACTATTGACGTTAATATTCATCCTACAAAGAATGAAATAAAATTCGAATATGAAGCTGAAATCTGGCCATTATTAGTTGCGGGAATTAAGGCATCATTGGGTAAAAATTCTGCCGTTCCCTCAATTGATTTTTCGGTTGATGCAGTGCCGGTGGATCCGTTAAGAGGAAAAGATCCGTTGGATTTTAATAGTGATAAGCCATATAATCCGTTTGATGAGAGAAACGACATTGGAAATTTCGGGTATAAGGATCGATATAACTCTTCAGCTTCGATAAAAAATTGGGAATCTTTATATTCCGGTTTTATGGCACGAGGAAAAGAGGAACTGTTGGAAAAGGAGTTGAATTCTTCTTCCTCTCAGTTACCGGGAATTGAGGATGAGTTATTTAAGATAGGTGGATTCTGTCTGCAATTTGCCAATAAATACATTATAACCGCCCGACGCGAGGGATTAATGATAATTGACCAGCACAGGGCGCATTTAAGAGTATTATACGAGCAATTCTTATCCTCAGCACGTTCAAGGCAAAGAGTCAGTCAAAGAGTGATGTTTCCGGATTTAATATCATTAAGTCCCGAACAACAGTCTGCATTAGTGGAAACGGAGGAAGCATTGACAAGTATAGGTTTTGAATTGGAATATGAAGAGAGCGACAAATGGAAAATAACTGCCATTCCTTCCGAGTTAATTAAGTGCGACCCGAAAGATGTGGTGTTGCGGATTTTAGACTCGGTCACGGAAGATTCTCCAAATTTTGGACTTGATCAGCGTCCTATAGCCTCACTCCTTGAAAGAGTATGTTTGGTTATGGCACGAAGTTCGGCTATTACCCGTGGAGTTAAACTCTCGAATGACGAAATGGAAAGTCTGATTGGCGAATTGTTTGCTTTACCGGATCCGACCTATACCCCAAATGGGAACAAGATTTTCAGTGTACTTGACGAATCTGCAATTTCACGCCTGCTTTCCTGAAGATTTAATAATTTAAAAGCCCGACTCAAAAATCAGATTGAGCCGGGCTAATTATTATTATTTTACCATTCAGGATTATCTTCCTGAATGACGGATCTTATCACGAAGTGCCGAATTAAAGTTGTGTTCTTTGCGAAGTTGCTCCACCGTCAGATGCATTCTATATCTCCAATAATGAGTTGGATTAGCGGGAACATTAATTTGCTCCTCATGGGGATTCTCACGCCGCAAATCTCCATCGGCGCTCAGCCAATCCTGAAGCGGAATTATGCAGAGCATTGAAGGACTTGCAAGTTGAAGCCACAAAATTTTGTCGCAAATCCATGGTTCGGCAAAATAAGGTGCCTGACCGAATTCATGAAGCACATTGTTATAGAAACGCTGACTTTGGGCAGGATCGCTTTCCCACCATGCACGTATACCTCCCATGTCGTGAGTTGAAGAAGTGCAGACAGAGAAATAAGGATAATGCCAGGTGTCACCAAATTCTGATTTCGGGTCTTTCGGCATACGTTGTATTTCCAGAGAAAGTATTTCAAGCTGATGCATGACAGCAGGAACACAATCCGGAATCATGCCGAGGTCTTCACCGCAGGCAAGCATGCCGGTAGCATCCAATAGGGGCGGAAGTTTCCACATTGCTTTTCCATACCAGAAATCGGTGTTACGATGATAGAAGAAGTCGTTATACAACCGATTGAAACACCATTTTTCGTAATCAGTGAGATTACGGAATTGATATGTGAATTGAGCAGAAATTCTCGGATGATATTTCCCTTTCTGATAGGGGTCTTCAATGAAGAGAACATCGTCAATCAGTCCGATAAGTCCGTTTTCAAGTCTTTCGTTGCGCGGATTTTTGTCGAGATGCTCAAAATGCTTCTTTACTTTGACTTGAGTATTGACAAAATCTTTAAGTTCATAACGACCTCCACCAAGACTGTTAAGATAAACATCTTTAGCCTCTTGAGTGCAATCACCGAAGAAATCAGTCAACATCCATTCAAGGATGAGTGGTTTAGTCTGCACTTCAGGGTCAATCCAGAAATCAAAATTATTGCGTAATTCTTCAGCAGAATAAGGGAGAGCAGGATTGAAATAACCCAAAAGTCCATGCACTGCATCTAAAGGAATCTGCCATATTCTGAAGAAGCCGAGGATATGGTCAATTCTATAAGAATCAAAGTAATCAGCCATTTTGCTGAAACGGTTTTTCCACCATTGGAACCCATCTTTTGCCATTTCATCCCAATTATAGGTCGGGAAGCCCCAGTTTTGACCGAGAACAGAGAAATCATCCGGCGGTGCACCCGCTGAACAATCCATGTTGAAGAGATGAGGGCTTTGCCAAGCATCTACGCTATGGCGACCCACTCCGATCGGTATATCCCCTTTTAACACTACTCCATGATTGTGAGCATAATCTCTCACTTCGCGAAGTTGGCGATCAAGATGATATTGCACGAAATAGAAATAATCTATTTGGTCTTTGTGAGAATTGATGAATGCTTCAACCTTAGCATCGTCATATTTTGCATACTCTCCCCAGAGGGTGTTGTCAGCAGTATGATATTCATCTCTCAAAGCGCACCATGCTGCGTAGGGACGCAACCAATAATCGTTGGTGCTTACAAAATCTTTATATTCTTTTGATTTTTTTGTTTTCTCCCAATCCTGAGCAAAAATTTCGTGGAGATATTCATTTTTTGCATTATTGACTGCTTCATAGTCAATTTCAGTTAATTCATTAAGGTGTTTCCCTAATTGGTCGAAATGCTCCATGCGTTTTTTATCCTTCAGGATGCCGACTTTTTCAAGACGCACATACATAGGATGAAGAGCAAAGGTGGAATTTGCGCTATAGGGATAAGAATCAACCCATGTATAAGATTTGGTTGTGTCGTTGACCGGGAGGAGTTGAAGAATTTTTTGACCTGTTTCTTCACACCAGTCCACCATCATTTTGATATCTTCAAAATCACCTACACCAAAGTCGTTTTGAGTGCGGATTGAGAAAACAGGTATAGCAGTGCCGGCTCCTTTCCAATTTTTATTGGGATTGGCAAACCGCAAGCCGTCGATTACAATTCTTTCAGCCGGAGTGGAGGGTTCGATACCGAAAATTCTATTGGATGCTTCATCCCAACCTCTTACATCATTGTTCTCTTTTCCGAGAATCACGAATTTATATTCGAAAGGTTCTGTGATTGCATCCAAAGGAATGTTACATTCCCAAAGAGGGTAGTTGGCGTCATTCAGCTGCAGTGCTTTACGAGGATCCCATCCTCCGAGCACCTCCGGACCTCCTGCCACTGCAAGCACCTCATCAGGGGAGATCATAGGAGCCCAAATTTTCAAACAGATAGTGCCGGGTTTAGACTCAAGTTGTTTGTCGCGATATAAGCGAGCCAACATGCCATCAACGAAAGCAGATGAATAATAGGGTTTATCTGCCGGCATATCTTGCCAACTTACAAACAGATTATAGACAGGGATACCTGCTCCNNNNACGAANNGATGNGGTTTACCCCATTCGAAACGCCAGGCTTTTTCGGGAGCTTTTACTATGAATGAATAGTCAAATTCGGGAGTGTTGGCAGGCAAGTCGAGTTCCAGTTCCCAAGTGTCAGGAGCCGTGAGTTTCATCTCGATCGCCTTATGTACATTTCCGTTGCCGAGTTTTGGAATTGACCCGACAACATACATAGCCTCACCCCAAAATGTGTGATAATTAATATGAATTTTAAGTTTCATGTTATAGAATTTTTCAAGTTATTCTCATTAGTAATATATTTGAATCAGCCGCATCTTGAAGTGCCGCAGTTTTTACAAATCAAGCATCCTTCCTGATACACAAGAGTCTNTTCTCCACAGTTAGGACATTTGACTCCGGCTGCTTCCATACCATTAGGAACATATTTTTTCANAGCNCGTTCCACACCATTTTTCNATGTGTTGATACTTGCATCNGCAAGCTCAAGTCCNCCTACTAATTTCAAAACCTGATCGATTGGCATGCCATATCGGAGAACTCCGGAAATTAACTTGGCGTAATTCCAGAATTCAGGGTTGAATTTTTCGCTTAGTCCTTCAATGGTGGTTTTGTATCCACGCTTATTTATGAATTGGAAATCATAACGTTTTTTGCCGGTCTCATCGTAGGTCTTGATAATCTTGCCGTGATTCACGGATTTGGGACAGAAAATACCATCTTCATCATCTGCCAGACCGGTGAAAATTTCATAAGGTTTGCCATCGACCAAACCGATAAATGCAATCCACTTCTCTTTATTGTTCTGGAATCTTACGACGTCTGCCTCCAATTCAGCAGGACGCTTGAGAAGGTGCTCCGGATTTCGAATGAGTTTGTTCTCATGAGGAGCATCATCTTCACTTTTGTTTTTCTTATTTGCTGCGAGTGATTCAAGCACATTATTACGTGAGCCATCGCGATAAACAGTGCAACCCTTGCAACCTGCTTTCCATGCTTCCACGTAGAGATTGCCAACGAGTTCTTCCGTCACATCATTTGGCAAATTAATAGTAACAGAGATTGAATGGTCAACCCATTTCTGCACGGCTCCCTGCATTCTGACCTTTTCCATCCAGTCAATATCGTTGCTGGATGCTTTATAATAAGGAGAGAGTTTGACAAGTTGCTCAATCTCCTCGGCACTCATATTTTTCTTGGGTTCATGACCGTTGATTTTCATCCAATCCAAGAATTTATGATGATACACGACATATTCTTCAAAAGCATCTCCGACTTCATCCACAAAATCGATTGATACGTTTTCATCATTCGGATTGACTTTACGTCTTCTCTTATAAATAGGGGAGAATACCGGTTCAATTCCTGATGATGTTTGCGTCATCAGGGATGTAGTGCCGGTTGGGGCAATAGTCAGACATGCAATGTTTCTTCTGCCATATTTCATCATATCTTCCACGAGTTGAGGGTCTGCCTCTTTCAGACGATTGATGAATGGATTATTTTTTTCTCTCTCAGCGTCGAATACTTCAAATGCTCCGCGATGTTTGGCTGTCTCTACAGATGCCCTATAGTATGCCAAAGCCAATTCTTTATGTACTTTCGTGGAAAAATCCGTTGCTTCTTTGGTGCCGTAGCGTAAGCCAAGAGCTGCGAGCATATCTCCTTCTCCGGTTGTGCCGCATCCCGTGCGACGTCCTTTCAGAGTCTTAGTACGGATTTTCTTCCAGAGATTAAGTTCGGTATTTTTAACTTCATCCGTCTCCGGGTCTGCTTCGATTTTGGAAATGATTTGATCAATTTTTTCCATTTCCAAATCGATAATATCATCCATTATTCTTTGAGCTTTGGCAGTGTGACTGCGGAAAAGTTCAAAATCAAATTCAGCCTGAGGTGTGAAAGGATTCTTTACATAACTGTATAGATTGATTGCTACGAGTCTGCAACTATCGTAGGGACACAATGGAATTTCACCGCATGGATTTGTTGAAATTGTCTGGAATCCCAGATCGGCATAGCAATCAGGCACTGACTCTCGTGTTATAGTATCCCAAAATAATACTCCCGGTTCAGCACTTTTCCATGCGTTATGCACAATTTTCTGCCATAATTTTTTTGCATCAATTTCCTTGGTAAATTTCGGTTCAGCGGCATCAATGGGATATTGCTGTATGTAGGGAACTCCATTCGTGGCAGATTCCATAAAGGCATCATCAATCCTTACGGATACGTTAGCTCCCGTGACTTTCCCTTCTTCCATTTTTGCGTCAATGAAATGCTCAGAATCTGGATGTTTGATGCTCACTGTGAGCATCAATGCGCCTCGACGACCATCTTGGGCAACTTCGCGTGTAGAATTGCTGTATCTCTCCATGAATGGCACCAACCCGGTGGATGTCAATGCTGAATTTTTTACAGGACTCCCTTTCGGACGAATATGTGAGAGGTCATGACCGACACCTCCACGGCGTTTCATCAGCTGAACTTGCTCTTCATCAACTTTAATTATGCCGCCGTAGGAATCAGGCTTTCCATCAAGTCCGATTACAAAGCAATTTGAAAGTGAACCGACCTGATAGTTATTTCCGATTCCTGCCATCGGACTTCCTTGCGGAACAATGTACTTGAAATCCTTTAAGACATCGAAAATTTCCTCTTTGCTTAGAGGCGCGGGATATTTAGCTTCTATGCGGGCAAGCTCGGATGCGAGGCGATTATGCATATCATTCGGTGTCAATTCATAGATATTTCCTGCAGAATCTTTTAGTGCATATTTGCTCGTCCATACACGCGCAGCAAGTTCATCGCCATTAAAATACTTTAAAGNGGCTNCGTATGCCTCATCATAAGAATAAGGAGTCTGTGTCATTTCCTTGATTTGATGCTAAATTGCGAAGAGGAGATAACGCAAATAAGTAGATTTTAAGAGTTAAAAATTTAATTGAAAAATACTGATAAAGTTCTGTTCATTCTTCAATTACAAATTTAGAAAAAAATCTTAAATTTGCAGTTATAAAAACAGAAAAAGATTATAAATTTTCCCAAAGACATAAAATAAAAAACATAACTTATGAATAATGAGTATTTTATCAAAAGACGCTCGGTAAGAAGTTTTCAAAAAAAAGAAATTTCTGAAGAAAAGCTGAATGAAATATTATTTAAAGCAGCTAAAGCTCCGACAACGGGAAATATGCAATTATACTCGGTCATTATTACTCGAGATGAAACAAAAAAAGCAGAGTTGGCAAGATTCCACTATAATCAGCCCGCTACTCAGGCGCCCGTATTACTCACTATTTGCGCTGATTTCGCAAGATTTACGCGTTGGTGTGAAATTAGCCGTGCAAATGCCGGTTACGATAATTTTTTATCCTTTCTCACGGCTTTGGAAGATGCAATGATTTTTACGCAACAAATTGTTACCATAGCTGAGATGGAAGGACTCGGTACGTGCTATTTGGGAACAGTCTTATATAATGCACCTGAAATTGCAGAATTGTTAAAATGTCCGAGATTGGTAGTGCCTGTGGCATGTTTGGCAGTAGGATATCCCGCGGAAGATGGGGTAGAGACGGAAAGACTGGATATTCATTCGATTATTCATAAGGAAGAATATCGATCAGATTCCGATGAAGAAATCAAAGAGATATTCAAAGTTAAAGATGATTATCCTACGAATAAGAAGTTTGTAGCGGAAAATGGAAAAGAAAATCTGGCTCAGGTTTTCGCTGAAATAAGATACCCCAAAAATGTGAATGAAGAGATTTCAGCCAAACTGGAAGATTGGCTGAAAAACCGTTGAGATTTTTGCAAGTAAAAAATAAAATAAGAAAAAGGTGCTTGGAAAGGCACCTTTTTCTTATTCGGAGAAGTTACGGAAATCTTTAGGAGAGACTCCGGTGATTTTTTTGAAGTATTTTCCGAAGATAGATTGTGAAGTGAAATTAAGTTCTTCGGNAANTTGCTGAATATTCAAATNAGAAGATCGGAGCATCACTTNAGCTTCCAGANTAACATGACNATTTATCCATTCAACAGCTGAAACGCCTGTTTGAGCTTTTACTGTTCGCGATAAATGTTTGGGCGTAATTCCCAATTCGCCGGCATAAAAATCCAAAAAGCGTTCCTGCTTGAAGTGCTCTTGCACAAGCCTGATGAAATTATCGGCTATTCGATTATTAAGTGAAGCCGGCACATTTTGACGGAATTTGTCGTAAAGTCTCAACGAATTTCTATACAGATGTGCTAAGATGGTATGAAGGATAGATTCAAAAGTGTGTTGATTATCTTTATCATTGGCAATCTCCTTTAAATCCGTGTATAATTTTTCAACTTTGCCTGAATCTTGCTCATTAATTGCCAGTACGGGATGTGCATGCATTATGGAGAAAATACCGGCATCTTTAATATTCCCCACAACTGTATCAATCAAACGTTTTGACAGCACTACGAAGGAAGCCGTAAAATCCTCTGAAACATTGTGTGGAAGCACAATATCGCCTGAGGTAATATTTACTACAGCCGGTGCTGTTATTTTATGGTTGACAAGATTAATTTCCGCTTCGCAAATCCCTTTGGTAACAAAAATGGAGGTAAATGCTGAGAATTTAACCGGATTTTTAACCGTTTTCACCAATAATGAATTCACGTTTTCCAATATCCAGAAATCAAGTTCCAGGATATCGCTTACTTTTTCCGGAAGTTTAATATCGTTATATAGAATCTTGCTTTGCATTTAAGATAAGAGAAGAAAGGAATACAATATTAATTGAAATTATCAGAATTTTCTTAATTGAGGTCGCCTTGGGGAAATTTTTAACTTGTCGGCGATTATCAAACCTCCGATTATGAGTATGCATCCGATATAGCCGAGGGGATAGATTCTCTCATGCAAAACGAAATAGGCGGCAATCATTGTTACTATGGGTTGCAAATAAAGATAATTATTTGCCGTTACCGGTCCGAGAACGCTCAGGACATGATTCCAAAGGAGATAGGCAAGAAGAGAGCAAACCAAAACAAGGAAGAGGAAATTCAGAATATATTCAGGGTGAGAGAAATCAAAAAGGAGGTGAAGGTGATAAGGCTCCCCTGAGATGGAATGTTGAAAAAACAATATCGGGAGAGCAGTGATTACGCCATAAAAGAATAATTTTCTGGTTATGAACAATCCGGAATAAAGAGGAATCAATCTTTTGGCGGCTAAGGTATAGATCGCCCAACTCAAGGCGGCACTAAGAGCGAGTAAGTCTCCTGTGGGCTTTATTTCAAACCCTTGACCGCTACTTAAAATGACGCATGCCACACCTAAGAAAGCCACTATTGAACCTATAACTACACCCTTCGGGACTTTAACCCTGAAGACTATAGCCATAATGGCAGCTGTAAAAAGCGGGGTTATTGAAGCAAGAAGAGAAACATTACCGGTAGTTGTGTTTTCCAATGCGTAATTTTCAGTAATGAAATATAGAGAGCCGGCGCAGACTCCGCAAAGTAATAATTGCAGTTCATCTCGCCAATTATTTGCAAATATTTGTCTAAAAGTAAATAGGAGGAGAAGGAAATACGCAGTAGCAAACCGATAGACATACATCTCCACCGGTGAGAAGCCACCGTTAATCATCAGGACTTTTGTGAAAAGAAATGAGGAACCCCAAGCACTTGCCGTAACGAAAGCGCAGAGGTGAGCCAATGCTTTCACATATTTTGACTTTATGGGGGAAGCCATAGTGTTTTTTTAGGTGAGTTTTTCAGGTAGAAGCCATGAGATGAGAAATTCACCGGATTCTCATCTCATGGTAATTAAGGTAATTAATCAAGTTTATGGATCACTAATCCTGAACGCAATTTAGGTTCAAACCAAGTAGTCTTCGGGGGCATAATATTGCCGGTGTCGGCAATGTTTATAAGTTGGTCCATAGTGACAGGATAAAGCGCAAGAGCCATTTTCATTTCGCCTGAGTCAACTCTGCGTTTAAGTTCTTCAAGACCTCTGATGCCTCCAACGAAGTCGATTCGTTTGTCGGAACGCAAGTCAGTAATTCCCAATATATCTCTTAGAATAAGGTCGGAAGAGACAGTAACGTCAAGCACCCCAATCGGGTCCTGATCATTATAAGTCCCCTCTTTTGCTGTCAAAGAATACCATTTCCCACCCAAATAGAGAGAGAAGTTATGAAGACCGGTGGGAGAATAAATATTTTCCCCTTTCTCTTCCACAACAAAATTTTCTTTCAATTTATTGAGAAATTCTTCTTCCGTCAGTCCATTCAGATCGCGAACAACACGATTGTAGTCAATAATTTTCAGGTGAGAAGCCGGGAAAGCTACAGCCATAAAATAATTATATTCTTCATCACCCTTATGGTTAGGATTATTTTTGGCTTTTTCCGCACCGACAAGTGCTGCGGCTGCGGAGCGATGGTGACCGTCAGCAATATATAAGTTGGGAATTTTATCGAATTCTTCCGAGATTTTAGTTATGATGGCATCATCTTCAATGACCCANAGAGTATGNCCGAATCCGTCGGNAGACACAAAGTCGTNTTCCGGCTCNCCTGCAGTAACGTCACGGATAATATTTTCCAATTCTTCATTATCCGGGAAAGCGAAAAACACCGGTTCGATATTGGCATTATTGATGCGCACGTGTTTCATGCGGTCTTCTTCCTTATCTCGACGAGTGAGTTCATGTTTTTTGATTCTACCCTCCATGTAGTCGTTGACCCATGCTGCTACGACGAAACCGTATTGAGTGCGTCCGTCCATAGTTTGNGCGTNGNNGTNATATTTTTCTTTATNATCTTCNACGAGCCATCCCTGCTTTTGGAAATTGTGGAAATTTTCCACAGCTTTATCATAAACTTTGGGGTCATGTTCATCGGTGCCCGGAGCGAAGTCAATTTCGGGTTTGATGATGTGATAAAGAGATTTTTCATTTCCGTGCGCTTCCGAACGTGCTTCCTCTGAATTGAGCACATCGTAAGGACGGGAAGCTACTTGTTCTACAAGATGCTTCGGAGGGCGAACCCCTTTGAAAGGCTTAACTTTTGCCATTTTAGTTTAGGTTAGATTTTAAGGTTATGTATAAAATGTTAAATTTAGATATCAGATGTTTTTCGGGCGCACTCGGCACATATACCGAAAACGCTTGAGGATGAATATTCGGGAATGAATCCGTCATAATTTTGATGGATTAAACCGGAAGTCAGACTTGGTTGGTCAATTTCCCGAATCTTTCCGCATTTTCTGCAAATCAGATGCAGGTGTGATCCGCGAGCCGGCTCGTAACGAGCATGGTTTGTATCAAAATTATGTCTATTCAGAATTCCCGCCTCAACGAGGAGTTCCAAAGTATTGTAAACTGTAGCTTTACTGACGTGATAACCTTCCTCCTCAAGGGCATTGTAGAGTTGGTCCACTTCGAAATGAGCTGCCAATTCCACAGCTTTTTCCAAAATGGCATATCTTTCCGGAGTTTTCCGAAGATGGCGGGATTGAAGAAATTCCGTCAGCCGATTGCGAAGTGAATTTAACTCAGCAGGTTTGGTGGTCATATAAAGCTTACATCGGAATTATATTCGCGATTGTAGATACAAAGATAACTCTACTGATTGATATTTCCAAATCTAATGTTCCATTCCCGGAAAAATCACCGGAGCGTTGATGACAATTGTCAGGGAATGCGGACTTAGTGTTTGAAAAAGGTCGTGAATTCCTCTATGCGACGGGATTTGATTTGTTTATGCTCACGTCCTTTGTATTTACACATACTTATAAAGGCATCTTTAATATTTCTGTTGCCGTTTTTAAGCAGTTTAACAACTGAAGATTTGTTGACCCTTCCCGGACCCACATTATAGGCAAGCATACCCAATAACAAAGAATCTTTACCGTATGATTTGAAGCAATCCACCATTTTCTTTAAATCTTTGCGTAGCAAAGCATCCGCCTGTGACTCGGATAGGGTAGAGCCTCTCTTGAAGTGTTCACCCGGTTGCACCAGATGACCATATCCTACTAAAGGCCAATGACGTGCTGAGTGAAGAGTTTCATACTTTTTAATCATTTGTACAGCCTTTTCGAAATCCTTTTCCGAGTAAGGTGTGCCGGCATTTGAAACTGAAGCATAGCTTCCAAAAACAGACATAACAGCCAGCAAAAAACTTAATAGTAATTTCTGCATAACAAAAATCACTCCCGCGCAAAAGGATATTAACCATCGCGATTAATAAATCCTTTCTCATCGTCCCCCTCGCACTCTTGGGAATGAGCTAATAATTTTTAAAGGTTATATAATTAATAAATCTAAAATGTTTCGACAGGAACATTGTTTTTTAGCCTTTCTTCGAATCTTCTGTGGAGAAACGGAAAAATCGAGGTTAAAAAACTCGGGACGATGAATTTGATTGAGTTCTTAAAGATGTCAAATTATTGGCTCTTAAGTACTCAATGGAGTGCTTCTCCTATCGAAACCACTAATAAAACATATTACTTTTGCAAATGTTCTGCCGCAAAATTACAAAAAATATTAAAAAAATCAAAGAAGACTTAGTAAAAAACTATGTTTGATAACATAAAAATAGTTTTTCTATTTTTTGTGTTTATGTAACGACGAGTATCCTATTCACCAATCATAGTCCGGGAACCGGAAGCGTAATACGGCTTGATTGATTCAAAATT
>WFMC01000130.1 GCA_009177205.1 Bacteroidales bacterium | reverse complement strand
GATACCAATATGAGCGTAAGAATATCGGGAGGGGTGATGATAGCAGCAACCAACATTATGAGGATAAAAGCGTGTTTACGGTATTTGGCCATCTGAGAAGATTGCAGTACTCCCATCTTGGAAAGTATGAACGCGATGACCGGAAGTTGGAACACAATTCCCAGCAACAAAGAGAGCGATATGAATGTAGAGATGTAACTATCCAAAGTTATCATGCTATGCACCTTGTCAGCTACGCTATATGTACCTAAAAATCTGAACGAGATTGGAAACAAGACATAGTAACTCATCAAGACACCCATAAGAAATAAGGCATAGATGCTTATTACTATTTTTGTTGAGTATCTACGTTCATTCTCAAGTAAAGCTGGAGAAACGAATCGAAATAACTCATACATTATGAGAGGAGATGCACACAATAATCCTAAATATATAGATGTTGACAGATGGGTCACAAATTGGCTTGACAAATCCGTCGCAATCAAATCAATATCGAAATCATCAAATCTGAATGAAGGGTCAAATTTGTTGATGAGATTTTCCACACTCCGATATGTGATGAATGAAGAATCGCTGGGTGCAAGTAGAATATCAAANGTTTGCGATTTGAAGCAAAAGATAATGCACGAAAAGACAAATGTTACTCCAAGTATTCGGAACAATATTTGCCGGAGGACTTCAAGATGACCTCCGAAACACAAGAATCCTTCGTTCTCAGTCATAGTTACATCCTACTTACTTTCTGATGAAGGCTTATCGGTTGAGTCAGAGGACGGAGTATTTATCTCATCGGAAGCTTCTTTAATACCTTCTTTGAATTCTTTGACTCCGCGTCCCAATCCTCTCATCAATTCGGGTAGTTTTTTCCCTCCAAATAAGAGAAGGGCAAGAGCCGCTATAAGAAGTAATTCGGTGGTCCCTATGAATGCAAGTATCATAAATTCAAATTGTTACAAGTAAAATTTCATTGGTTTGGAAATTAATCTCCCAGTTACCGTTTTCAGTACCTTCCCATTGATATTTTGCAGACAGAGTGTCCCACCACTGCTGAAATTTGGTGGTCGTTTCTCCGAGATCTTTTACAAGACGCTCGTAGAGTTCAGCATTGTCCGGCGAAAGGATTTTTGCCAACTCATTTAGACCATTGCGACGCTCAAAGAGCGTTTGAATCTCGTTCTTTTCTTCTTCGGTCACATGACCGACTACTTTCTTGTTCATATCTTATTTTACAATTTTATCAAATGGATCCAAATAATCAATTTCTGGAATTGACATAAATGTCTTTATCTTTCCTTTTGCTTTCAGAGAATTGAGTAAATGNATGGATNCATTACNCTCTAAATGAGAGACAACACATTNCTCATGGNNTGGGGTGNNGNNTTCAAGCGTAGTCTTTTGATTAAGCCAAACACAACGTTTGCAATGATAGGCATCACACTTTCTGCAAATCGGTGCATACTCTAATTTGAGTAGTTGTTGATTTGGGATGTCAAGACCATCTTTTGGATTGCCAACATCGCTCAGACCATCATAGTAGAAAGCAGGACAGATATAAAACTTGCCGTCTGGTGCAAGGGTTATGCTCTCAACACCAGCATTGCAGTTGTTCATTTCTGCCAACTGCATCCTATCCGTAACAAGACTTATCTGAATCCCATTCCCTGAGACTATAACATTCTCAACGGCTTGAGAGAGATTACCTAATACGGTTTTATATTTTGGGAAATCAGACTTATCAAAATCGGTTATATCATTTATGACAATTCGATATGACTTACCTTTTTTGATAAGACTAACAAGATCATCAACACAGTTGAATAACTCCGTCCGATTCAATCGTAGGACAATATTATCGGCAGACGTTTCAGTTATATCGCGGATGGAATCAATCCCATTGAATACAACTACATCTCCATTTGATGTATCAGGAGTTATATCAATATGATCCACAGTGTTAGTAATCTCAGCATATTCCTTTGAAAGACTATCTGAAGGATATACAAACTGAACCATCAGATTTTCTTTCATCGCCCATACCAAGCCGTTTTCCAAATCATTTATTGGTATGAGCCGACTATCACTACGATTGTTCTCGTAATGACAGAACGACACTGAAGCATCATCCAAAATGACAATAAGATATTTCAGCATGGCTCTGATTTAATTTGAGGTTTAGATTTTTCGTATT
Source organism: Bacteroidales bacterium (assembly GCA_009177205.1). Classification (GTDB taxonomy): domain Bacteria; phylum Bacteroidota; class Bacteroidia; order Bacteroidales; family Muribaculaceae; genus Lepagella. The sequence continues at coordinate 688 of WFMC01000130.1, read as the reverse complement.
CTTCTCTCTTACCTTCAAGTTCAAGAGTGCGGAATAATTTGTTCCAATAATAGTTATTGGCATGCACTCTCGCCTTGTGCATTTTACAAATGGCGGTAGAACGCTGATATATCGTTGATGTGTCAGCTGCATCATAATTTTCGCCTTGACACCAAGCACAACCGCTTGCCACCTCACAATCCAAACACTTTTGAGGAGACTGAGTGGTACGGTCAAGAGTAAGGAAGGGGCGAAGTTTATTCTTGTCTATGCCTTCTTCTACATTGCCAATGATAATTGGTCTTTTTGAGCGCAACGAATAAGCAGCAAATCGAGTGCAGGGATAGAAGTTCCCTTGTGAGTCTATTGAAAGCATCTTACCAGCCCCACACCAATTATTATTTTCTTGGATAGGCATTGGTTTACCTATATGTTCCGCAAAAAATGAGCAGACATATTGTTCATAATACTTATGTTCAATTATGGCATCTGCTAATTGAACCAGTTGTGCTTCAAAGATTTTATCATCATCATCTTTCCAAACATCTTCAAAGACACAGTTTATATTAATTTCATGTATTCCGAGAGAATAAAGATGTAATACACTGTCTTTTATATATGGAATGTCAGACGAACTTATAGTTACCTTTGTAGCTGCACATGGAAATTGGGATAGCCATAATGGAATGTTTTTAACAACTTCATCATA
>WFMC01000195.1 GCA_009177205.1 Bacteroidales bacterium | reverse complement strand
TAGAGTTGATTCTCCATTTGAGAATTTTCTCCTTCAAGCAACATGTCTGCTCTGACAGTAAATATTTTATACAAAGCCTGGTTCTGCTTGCTAATGGAATGATATTGCATATAGACAACCTCTACACGGTCTAAGGTACNTCCAATAANTTCNCTGCGCAGCAGATNAGTAAAATCGNCCACANCCTTNCCTTCCATCTTAGAATCCACATAATCAATGTGTTCCACTTCGACAGAGTCTGCGCTCGCCCATTTTTCGCACGCCTTGCGGATTTTCTTACCGACGGGAAAGAGAGTGATTTTGACATTATTCCCATATTGCTCGCGGAGATGCTGAACTTCCACGAGAAGATGCTTGAAAATATTAATATTGTAAGCACCACACAATCCGTCGTCGCTACCAAAAACCACAACTCCGATGCTCTTTACTTCCCGGTCTTCAATGAGCGGAGAGTGAAAATCCACTCCGGCAGACAGGATATGCCCCATAATCTGTCGGATTTGGTCTTTGAACGGGAGAAGTTCGCGAAGTCCGCGTTCAAACTTATGAACTTTTGCAGAAGATATCATCTTCATGGCTCCGGTGATTTTTTCACTTGATGCCACAGAGCTGATTCTCGTCTTTAATTCCCTGAGGGTCGCCATTTTTTATCCGGTTTATTCCGATTTTCGAGAAGAGGGGGCTCCCCTCTTCCCATCGGAATTATATTTATTATGCTTTGAAACGCGCTGAAACTTCAGCCGCACATTCTCGAATTTTTGCCTCAACATCATCAGTCAGTTTGCCGGACTTGATTACATCCAATACCTCCTTTTGATATTTTGCTTTCACTAATTGAAGGAATTGCTCTTCAAATTCTGCTACTTTTTCCAAAGGCACATTCTCCAGGAGTCCGTTTACACCGCAATATATGACTGCCACCTGGTTTTCTACAGGCCACGGAGAATATTGAGGTTGAATAAGAAGCTGCTGATTCTTTCTTCCGGTGTCGATAACTTTTGCCGTTACCGGGTCGATATCACCACCAAATTTAGTAAATGATTCCAATTCACGGAATTGAGCCTGAGCAATTTTCAATGTTCCGGCAACTTTCTTCATCGGCTTAATCTGAGCGTTACCACCTACACGGGATACAGAGATACCCACGTTGATTGCTGGACGAATACCCTGATTAAACAAAGATGTTTCAAGAAATATCTGTCCGTCTGTGATTGAGATAACGTTTGTCGGAATATAAGCTGAAACGTCGCCTGCCTGAGTCTCGATAATCGGAAGAGCTGTCAGTGAGCCGCCACCTTTCACAAGAGGTTTCATTACTTCCGGAAGGTCATTCATCTTTTCAGCCACTTCCTGGTCGTCGATGATTTTAGCGGCGCGTTCCAGAAGACGGGAATGGAGATAGAAGATATCTCCCGGATATGCTTCACGACCTGACGGACGCTTAAGTATCAATGATACCTCACGATAAGCCACGGCTTGTTTTGACAAGTCATCATATACGATGAGAGCATCACGACCCGAGTCACGGAAATATTCACCGATTGCCACTCCCGCGAATGGAGCGAAATAACGCATTGAAGCGGATTCGGATGCAGAAGCGGATACTACTACTGTATATTCCATCGCACCATACTTTTCAAGAGTGTGCACGATTGAAGCAACAGAAGAGGCTTTCTGACCTATTGCCACATATATGCAATATACCGGTTTTCCGGCAAGGAAATTATCGCGCTGATTGATAATAGTGTCAATTGCGATAGCGGTTTTACCAATCTGACGGTCGCCGATGATAAGCTCACGCTGACCGCGACCGATAGGAATCATTGAATCAACGGCTTTCAGACCGGTTTGCAACGGTTGGTTCACCGGCTGACGGAAGATAACACCGGGAGCTTTTCTTTCCAAAGGAAGGCGCAGGCGGTCACCCGCAATTGGTGCCTTGCCGTCAATAGGTGCCCAGAGGATCTTGACTACGCGACCGAGCAATCCCTCACCTACCGGGATAGATGCGATTTCACCCGTGCGGCGAACCGACATATTTTCGGTCACTGAATTAACTTTGTCAAGGAGCACGACACCGACATTGCTCTCCTCAAGGTTGAGCGCAACGCCTGTGGCTCCATTTTCAAACTCTACAAGCTCATTAGACTTTACATTTTCAAGACCGTAAACGTGAGCCACACCGTCTCCTACATTCAAGACTGTGCCGACTTCCTCGAATTTCACGGTTGAATTGATATTGTCGAGCTGCTGTTTTAATATATCTGAGATTTCGCTTGGGTTAAGCATCTTACTTCGATATTAGGTTTAGTCGTAATTGTTCGATTTCATTGCTTATTGATGCGTTCATTCTCGAGTCATCGACATCTATTATAAACCCACCAATTAATTCGGGATTCACTGAATCTTCAAATTCAAGTGTGCGGTCAGGGAAAGATTTTTTCACCATCCGACGCAATTTGTCTTCTTCATCAGATGGCAATTTTGCAGCCGTTGTGATTTTGACCTGAGATATTTTATTCTCTTCTCTATAGAGATCCCTGTAGGATAAGGCTATCAGCAAAGCATAATCTTCACGATGCATATCCATCAGAAGTTTTACGAAGCCCAAATAGTCATTCTCCACTTTATTTCCGGCAGCCGCCCTCAATAATGAAGATTTATCCTCTTTATTTACAAACGGATTGGAGAGAGTTTTTTGCAATTCGGGATTTTGTTCAAAAGAATAAATCACCTGCTTCATCTCTTCATATACCGTTTCAGTCGTGTTATGCTCTTTAGCAAATTTATACAATGCCTTGGCATATCTGCGTGGAATCAGACCATTATCCATCTTCATTCACTCTGGTTAGGGAGTCTGCGCTTTCAATTTGATTGAATATGCAAACTTAGTTGTTCTCTATTTCGTCTAATAATTTATCTACAAGTTTCACCTGTGCTGCATCATCTTTCATCTGAGTGCGCACCATTTTCTCTGCAATCTCAATCGAGAATTTGCTGACTTCGTTTCTGAACTGAAGTTCGGCTTCTTTGCGTGACTGTTCGATTGACACTTTCGCGGCATCCATCACCTTCTGAGCTTCAACACCAGCCTGTTGTTTGGCTTCTTCGATGATTTGAGTTTTCATTTTTGCCGCGTCACGCAACATTTCAGCCTGCTTGGCCTGTGCCTCTTCCATATACTTTTGAGCCTCCTCGCGGGCATGGTCAAGCTGATGCTTTGCCTGCTGCGCATATTCAACTCCCTTATCTATGGTGTCAGCACGCTCGTCCATATTCTTCAGAATCACCGGCCATCCCCACTTTGCCAAAACAGCAAAGAGAATGATGAATGCGATGAACATCCAGAATACCAAGCCAAAATCGGGCGTGAATAATTCCATATTATTCTATTAATGGATGAACAGTGAATTATTACTGAATAAACAATGCAAGAGCTGATACAATCACAGCAAACAGAGCAACACCTTCAATAAGCGCTGCAATCACAATCATACTTGAACGAATGTCGCCTGCTGCTTCAGGTTGACGGGCGATTGCTTCCATTGCGGAGCTACCGATTTTACCGATACCGATACCTGCTGCGNTTGCTGCGATACCTGCGCCAAATGCTGCGCCAAATGCTGCGAGTGCCTGAACGGCAACTAAAACCATTGATAACATAATCTTTGAGTAGTTTTTAAGTTATTTATTATTTATATTTTTCAAAATTAATAATTCCCAATTCCAAAATCCTATCTCCTCCATAAAGTCATGCTTCCACCGCTGCCGGCACGTCATGTCCTTCCTTATCTTTTTCGTGATGTCCGTTCTCTTGAGCTGCAGCTATAAAGAGAGCAGAGAGCAGAGTGAATACATAAGCCTGGATGAAGCTGACGAGCACATCAAGCAGCAACATAAAGCAAGTGAAGAGAATTGACACCACTACCGAGGTGCCGAGTGCCGCTGCCCCGAACGCTGCAAATATAAAGATGAGCAACGTCAAGGTTATGACAATCATGTGTCCACCCATCATATTCGCAAACAGACGCACACACAAGGCTGCCGGCTTGGTGAAGATTCCGAATATTTCAATCATTTGCATGATTGGAAGAGGGAATTTCAAGAATAAAGGCACATCAGGCCAGAATATCTCTTTCCAATAATGTTTCGTACCCAATACATTAGTAATTACAAATGTAGCCAGAGCCAACACCAATGTAATTGCGATATTACCTGTCAGATTGGCTCCTCCGGGGAAGATCACAATCAAGCCGAGCAGGTTCATCGTAAGGATAAAGAAGAAACAGGTCAAGANTATATGGAGCNAATTTCTTTGCTTTANGTCCGAGTNAGCTCTTAATAACGCCNGTATANATAAAATCAATAAGCATTTCCATNAAGCCCATCCCCTTACGCGGAGCCTTCATACCCTTTCTTGAGTAATATCTAACGACTCCCATCACCATTAAGGTAACAAGAATTGAGGCAATAAAGAGAGCCAATACATTCTTGGTGATCGAAATGTCAAACGGGCGATATTCTTTATAATAGTCGTGCCCTATCATAACATATCCCGGAACAATAACATGTTCTCCACCCTCACCTTTCTCTTTGGAAATTTTCACTGCATCAGCCTTGGCGGTTGCCTGCTCTTCAGCGGTGAGCGGGAATATCTCGACAATTTTGTTTTTATGTTCGCTGACATGCGCGATATAGAAACGATAAGTTTTGCCGTCTTTCGTGATTTCATGCACCACCGGAGTCAGTTGCTCATGCTTCTTGCCGGTTGCCTCATCTTNAGTCACAGTGACTTCAGTGAGTTTGGCTGAAGAGAAACAGAACCATTTTCCGTCTTGTGCCCTAACGATTACGGGAAGAGGAATACGATAGACATGGCTGAAAGGGACTTCCCAACCATAACCGTCGCCGAGGTGATGGAAAATAACCTCTTTAACATCAAGAGAGCCCTTTTCATCACTCTGCTTTTCGCCTCCTTCTGCATAAGCCGGAGCAGAAAACAAGAGAACTGCAATCAGTGAGAGTATATATACAATACGCTTCATTTAATTTTTCTTTTCAGATTGCTTCAATATACGCAGACGGCTACAACATTGTTGTCTACATCTACCAATCCGCCTTTAATTTCCACACTCTTCTCCTCCCCTTCCGGAGTGCGATAATTCACTTTCCCTGCGGTTAAAACCGATATTAACGGAGCGTGATTTTTCAACACGGTAAACGAGCCGAGTACGCCTNNCAGCGTCACTGCATCAGCCNCTCCTTTAAAGAGAATTTNATGTGATGAGATGAGTTCAAGAGTCATGGTTTTGCGGTTTGAATCTATTTATTATTTCACATCAGCAAGCATCTTCTTGCCTTTCGCTATCGCTTCGTCAATTGTGCCTACATTCAGGAATGCCTGTTCNGGATATTCATCCATATCNCCGCTCAAAATCATCNTGAAGCCGCGGATAGTCTCCGACAAGGGCACCAAGACACCCGGCACACCGGTGAATTGCTCGGCAACGTGGAAAGGTTGAGACAAGAAACGTTGAGCGCGACGAGCGCGAGCCACAACCAATTTGTCATCATCAGAAAGTTCATCCACACCAAGAATAGCAATGATATCTTGCAAATCCTGATATTTCTGAAGGAGTTGCTTAACTTCTTGAGCAACCGTATAATGTTCTTCACCGATAATGTTCGGATCAAGGATTCTGGAAGTAGAATCGAGCGGGTCTACAGCCGGATAAATACCAAGTTCGGCGATCTTACGATTCAATACGGTAGTGGCATCCAGGAAGCTGAAGGTAGTTGCCGGAGCCGGGTCAGTCAAGTCATCGGCAGGCACGTAAATAGCCTGAACCGAAGTAATTGAACCATTCTTGGTTGATGTGATTCTCTCTTGAAGAGCGCCCATTTCAGAAGACAAAGTCGGTTGGTAGCCTACTGCTGACGGCATACGACCGAGAAGAGCGGATACTTCGGAACCAGCCTGAGTGAAACGGAAGATATTGTCGATAAAGAGCAATACATCCTTACCGCCTCCATCGTTATCACGGAATTGCTCTGCCACAGTCAAGCCTGAAAGTGCCACGCGAAGACGTGCGCCCGGGGGCTCGTTCATCTGACCAAACACNAGAGTGGATTGNGAATTTGCCAATTCCTTCATGTCAACATCTTTGACATTCCATNCTCCTTTCTCCNTNCCCTCTTCNAATTTCTTGCCATATTTGATAACGCCGCTCTCAATCATTTCACGCAGCAGATCATTACCCTCACGTGTGCGTTCTCCCACGCCGGTGAACACTGAATAGCCGTCATGACCTTTGGCAATGTTATTGATAAGCTCCATGATGAGCACTGTCTTACCTACACCGGCGCCACCGAACAGACCGATCTTACCACCTTTTGAATAAGGCTCCAGAAGGTCAATTACTTTAATACCGGTTGTAAGAATTTCCGTTGACAACGCGAGTTCATCAAATGCCGGTGCCGGTTGATGAATCGGACGTAGATTATCGCGGTCGATTGGTGCAAGTTGGTCAATAGGTTCGCCGATTACGTTGAGCAATCTACCTTTAACCTGCGCTCCTGTAGGCACAGCTATCGGGCGTCCGAGGTCAAGAACCTTTACGCCACGGCAGATGCCGTCGGTGCTTTCCATTGCGACACATCGTACTGTGTCTTCACCAATGTGTTGTTCAACTTCAAGAATCAGTTCATCGCCATTTTCACGCTCCACTTTAAGAGCGTTGTAGATTGGAGGAATATTCTCTTTTCCACCCTCAAACGATACGTCGATTACCGGGCCGATGACCTGAGTCACTTTGCCATAATTAGCGCTCATAATTCGTTTATGTATATCTTGTTGTTGTGTTTAATTTCTAATTAAAAATGCCATCCGAATGCTACGAATACTGCCATCAGGATCAGGTTTGCCAATGCCACAGGCATCAGGTATTTCCATTCAAATGCCAAAAGCTGGTCAATTCTCACGCGCGGGAAGGTCCATTTAAACCATATAATCACGAAAGAGATAAAGAATGATTTGCCGAGAAACCACACTATTGACGGAATATAGTTCATTACTTCATTAAATCCGTCCCAACCGGGAATATGCAACGGCATCCAGCCGCCGAGGAACATCAATGATGCTATACCGGAGACAATGAAGAGATTCAGATATTCAGCAAGATAATAGAAACCGAAAGTGATGCCGGAATATTCTGTGTGATATCCGGCTACCAATTCATGTTCAGCCTCAGGGAGGTCAAACGGACCACGATTCGTTTCGGCTGTGGCAGCAATTATGTAGATGAAGAAAGCGATTATTGCCGGGATATGTCCGCTGAAAATAAACCATGCTCTCTCTTGCTCCATAACGAGTTCGGATATATTCATTGTGCCGGCAAACACTACAATAGTGATTATAGCAAGTCCCAATGATATTTCATAACTCACCATTTGCGCACCGCTTCGCATCGCACCGATGAGAGTATATTTATTATTTGAAGACCAACCAGCCAACAGAATACCTANNNCACCNATNGNAGANANGGCTGNCACGAAGAATATGCCGNNATTGAAATTGNTNATCTGCAATCCGTTGCNCCATGGNAGACACGCAAGCATAATCANTGAAGATGTAATTACAAGANAGGGAGCNAACTTGAAAAGGAATTTATCGGTATCTTTCAAGCTGATGATCTCTTTAATCAATATCTTGAACATATCGGCGAAGACCTGTAAAAGTCCCCACGGACCCACGCGCATAGGACCAAGACGACACTGAAACCATGCGCAGAGCTTGCGTTCATACAGAATATAAAACAGAGCGAGGACAGTGTATGCCAATAGCACACCCACTCCGATAAGCACACATTCAATCAATAAGACAGCCCAGTCAGGCATATACCCTAACAGAAAGTCATTGAATGCTGATGTCCATTTTCCAAAATCAAACATGCTGAAGTAAGATTTTTTCGTTATTATGATGTTGGTTTTTTCTTAATTTTTATCTGTCGATATCAGGAATCACGAAGTCAAGGGCAGCACCAATCGTAATCAAATCTGCCATCATATAGCCTCGGCAACACAAATCCATTACTCCTACCAAATTAAAGCAGGGACTTTGGAAGTGAACGCGATAGGGATTCTTAGTGCCATCGCTTTCAATATAAACTCCGAATGCACCGCGGGATGCCTCAACTTGATGATACCAATGACCCTCCGGTAATTTCACTACCTTCGGCACATTCAATGCACGGATATCACCCTCAGGAATATTATCCACCAACTGAGCGAGAATTTTGCAACTCTCTTCTATTTCGCGCATTCTTACCATATAGCGGGCGTATGAATCGCATCCTTCTTCAAGCACCTCTTCAAAATCCAATTCAGAATATATTGAATAAGGGCGCACTTTGCGTGTGTCGCAACTCCAATTTGAGCCGCGTCCGCTGGGACCGGTGATGTCATAATTGATGGCATCCTCTTTGGAGAGCATACCCACACCTTTCAAGCGATTCTTTGCAATGACATTGTTTGAGAATACTGTATGATATTCTTTCAAACGGGAAGGCATGATATCCAAAAGGGCTTTCACATCNNTNTGAAAATNNGGGTGAATATCAGCNTATCACNCCGCCNNTAACANTATAGNTCATTGACATACNCGNACCGCAAGTCTTCNCGAAANTATNCAAAACTTGTTCGCGTTCNCGGAAGCNGTAGAAGAAAGCNGTCGTTGCGCCAAGNTCCATTGCTGTGCAACCGAATGCAAGCAGGTGAGATGAAATTCTCATCAATTCGTCCATCATCACACGGATAACCTGAGCCCTGCGCGGAACTTCCAGACCCAAAGCCTTTTCGATGCATGCACACAGGCAATGACGGTTTTGATGAGCAGACATATAGTCCATTCTGTCTGTGAAATGAAGAATCTGAGGATAAGTCAACCCTTCACACAATTTCTCTATTCCACGATGAATATATCCTGACACAACATCCACTTTCTTGATGGTTTCGCCGTCGATTGAAGCACGAAAACGCATAACTCCGTGAGTAGACGGGTGTTGCGGACCTACATTGACAACATAATCATCATCTGCGAATACTTTGCAGGGTACTCTCTTTATTTTTCCGTTTTCATCCTCTACGTATGAGCATGATTCATCCTCATTCAATTCATCATCGAGGGGGATAGGATTCAATTCGGGATTAGTGTCATAATCTTTCAATAATGGATGACCCTTCCAGTCATTGCGCAAGAACATTCTGCGCATGTCGGGATGGTTGATGAATTTGATGCCGAAGAAATCGTAAACTTCCCTTTCCTGAAAGAGAGCCACCTTCCAAAGGTCGCTGACGGAATGAATATACGGGTCATTCTTATCTTTAGCTTCAACTTTCACTTCAAGAATGTCCCATCCTCGAGAAGTGCTTGTCAGATAATACATAACTCCGAGACTATCTTTCCAATCCATACCGACCACAGCGGTCAATACGTCAAAGCCGAGACGATTATCCTCTTTTAGTTGCTTCGCAAATTCATGCCATTTTTCTTCAGGCACATTCACTTGCAGTGATTCTCCGCCCTCAACAAATGTTGCTCCCGGGCAAATACCTGCCAATATTTCTTTTATATCGCTCATAAATTCTTCTCTATGTGCTATTCTATATTAATGACTTATTCCTTTAATTTGAAATCAGGTCATATTTGCATTATTGAATCCCGGATGGGCTGCAAAAAATTCTTCGCGCTTCTGCTTTCTGTTGATGCCGCCAAAGAATTTCTGCACTTTGATTTTGCGTTGCAATTGCATCAAGCCATAGAAAAATGCTTCGGGACGCGGAGGACACCCGGGAATATATACATCCACAGGAATAATTTTATCCACACCGTTCACAACGCAGTAACTTTTCTTAAACGGACCGCCTGATACGGCACATCCACCGCAGGCAATGACATATTTCGGCTCAGCCAATTGCTCATAAAGGCGAATCAATACCGGCGCCATACGATGTACGATCGTACCTTGAACCATGATATAGTCGGCTTGACGCGGGCTGTTACGCGCAACTTCAAATCCAAAACGAGCCATATCATAACGTGCTGCGCCGAGACTCATAAATTCAATCGCACAGCAACTTGTGCCAAATGTCAAGGGCCATAGCGAATTGGAAATACCCCAATTGATTAACTTATTAAGATTCCCTACTGCAACGTTGGCTCCGGTGGCATTGAGTTCTTCAACGAGTTTGTCTATATACTCGTTATCCTTGAAGTCCTCATGCTTCATACTCTTGATTTTCACTTCCATTTCAATGCTCCTTTCTTCCAGGCATAAGCCAGACCTAAAACGAGAATCACCATGAAAATGCCTATGCAGAGAAGACTCTTAACACCCATGCCGTTGGCAACAACAGCCCAAGGGAACAAGAATACTGTCTCTACATCAAAAATAAGAAAGAGAATTGCAAAAATATAATACCCNGCATNAAANTGANTCATNGATTCGCCTCGTGTCGGGATACCACATTCANACGTATCAGCNTTCTNCTCCGAATAANATTTTGGAGAAATAAGTTTTGCAATTATAGTTGCGGCAACTACAAGCAATATGCCTGTTAGCGTAGCCGTAATTGCTAACGCTCCGTTGCCAATCTCCAATAATAAGCTCATATTTTATTCGCAATTAATTAGTTACAACGTTTAAATGTTTACACAGTCTTTCGCCCGCGCAAACTATTCCACAAAGATATTAAAAAATCTTAAAAAGCACAAAATTCATTTAATNAAGTTTTCAAACATTNNTGCATNNAANAAATTANNTTANTNCGTGCNAANAATTGATTTTTTANCTNTCTCTTTAGAAGGTTTATTNCCCTACCGTGTNAACACNCACTCCGCTGAATGAGCCCTCATAGATACCTTTAACAGTATATTCACATTTCACTTTTGACATATCCCCGTCAACAGTGCTGATTTCGAATTTATCAAAGGGGAAGCCTGGATTCGGGGTGGTGGTTCCCGAGCCGAGCATCTCCGGAACAATGCCGGTGCCCGACACTTTATATCCTGTTTTACTCAATTCGACATCGAGTCCGAACAAATATAATTGAAAGCTAATTCCTTTGTTAAGCATCTCTTCGGCGAAGCATGCTTTATAAATCACGACATCCGCTTTTTTCATATCCTTGNCAAAGGAGACTNTATAAATCATATCGGGATTTTGAAATGTTTTCATGCCTCCAGCAGAAGGATACCGGGTGGTTGTGATTCCGGTGAAATATGCATTGGGCGCAAATGTTTTAACAGTGTATTCTCCCGCCTTATAGGAAAGCAAAGGTTGAGGAGTAATTACTTCGTCCACCATCACTTCGCCGTCCACGCTGTGATAATTGACCATGTTGGTCAAAAAGCCTCCAAGATTATCGATATGAAGTCCTCCTCCCGAGGTCGAGCCGTTGCCGAAGAATGCCGTCCAGCCGTTTTCAGATTTCAACCAATCCATTTTGAAAGGGGAGATAGAGAAATTAACTGAGTTACCTCCTATATTAAATCCTTGACCTGTAATTGAGATGGTGTTGTTGACATAATCCAATTGGAAACCATATTGGCATCCGGTTTGAAACGTCACCTCTTTTGATTCATCATCAGGAATGTAAAGATTACTGATTTTAATTGACCATTCCGCAGAAGACTTCGGTTCATCAACTTTTTTGCACGCGCCTGCGAGCATCATTGTTGCTGTCAGACATCCAAGAGAGAGAATTTGAAAAGTTTTGATTTTCATATTATATAATTAAATTTATTTACACTTAATTTTCATAATCAGAATTTGGCTCTGAGTATTACCCCTACCTGAACGGGGTTACCTTTCTGCCGAAACTCATTACCCATCGACATAAAATANAAAGTATAATNATTTGTATGGGTTAGATTCTTGCCATAAATTTCAATGCTCCATTTCGGAGAATGATAAGCCAAAGTAGCACCGATTAGAGAATAAAATTTTTGTCTCAGTGTGTTCGCTTCATTCCAATAAATGTCACCAACTCCATTGTAATTAATTCCGAGATTCACATATTTATCTCCCTTTTTTGTTACACCGATTTTATAAGAGGCTTCACAAAAGACTGTGTTCGACGGAGCATAAGGGATTCTCTTACCCTTATAGTCATTTATACCATTAAGAAATTTCACGAAGCGTGCATTGGTGTATCCGTATGTGGCGATTAAGTTAAAACCCGTGAAAGGAGTGGCATAAAGACTGATTTCACCTCCAAAACTTCGCGTTTTGGCGGCATTTGTCATCATCCGTCCTGTGGTTTGACCTTCCGGGAAAACGGTCATTTGTTGGTCGAAGCAATCTATATAGAATAGCGAAACATCCGTTTTTAATCCGCAACTCGGGAAATTCAGATGCGCTCCTATTTCGTAATTCCAACTCTTTTCCGGCTTATAACTCACCAGCTGATCTATATCTTTTCTGTTTCCAACTCCNATNTANTGCATNAAACGCTCCTGCAATACTTCTGAAAACATNTGGGTATTGAAACNTCCCGCCNTATATCCTTTCCCTATNCTCATATAGACATNGCTCAGATTAAAGTTTCTGAACTCTTTAATCATACTGATTTTTGGCAGGAATATCAAATATTCATGGGATAATTTTCCGGCATCACTTATGTCTATCGGCACATACTTATATATAGGTAAATCGGAGGGAACCGGCAATTCTCCCGATTTGTTATCATATATGGTATAGGAAGTATTACAATTATTGTAATACTCCATCTTTACANGTTCATAATCCAATCTCATTCCGAGTTTGAATGTCCAATCCTTCAATTGATATTGCGATTCATGATAGAGAGCGACACCCCCTGACGGAAGTTTGAAATCGCTCCCTAATACAAACTCGCGTTCATTCCAGATAATTGGATAATACGGATTATATTCATTGTTGTGAGATTCAATTAAAGATTTGATCCCTTCATCTTTAAAAGTCACCGGTGCGGACATTTTGCAGTTACGGTAAAATCCATATACACCTGTAATCCAACTGTAGGAATTTTTAAACGCTGACCCCTTGAAAATCAAATCTTCCGTTAAAGCAGTCTCCTTTTTCTTTTGGGTCAAGGTAAAATATGGCAATGGCAAAAAATCCTGGTCGAGGGTCATTGTATCATCAATGTGCTGTATGGATGTTACGGAAATAATCTCAAACTTTTCGTCTCTATAGTTTATCGTTAAGCCATCATTGATTAAGCCTCTCTTATAAAAACAGGTATCGTTATAATTTATGTTTCCGGTTGTCACCTCTTCGTAGGCATATCCTCCCTGACGCAAAATGGATGAAGAAAAAGTGTTGGTAATCCCCACTTTACCGGAGGGATTCCAATTCATTTTAATTCTGAAAGCGGCGTTCACTTCCCTATCCACCGGGAGATGATTATACAGGTTTTCAAATTGACCGCCATATCGATAGAAGCTACCGACGAGAGAAAGACCGAATTTTTGATGAAATCTGTGATACCACCCTAAATTAAAACGGAAGAGATAGTGGGGTCCCATTTCCACCATCGTACGCCACCCGGAAAAATCGAAAGGGGACAAAGTGCGGATATTTATCAGTCCGGTCATCGTGTTTCGTCCGAACAATATGGACTGAGGTCCGCGCAACATCTCCATTGAGGCGATATCGGGAATATCAAAACTGTAGGAATCTTTATTTAAAAAACTAACATTGTCCACTGTCAACCCCGTTCCGGGCTGGTCGATTCGCGAGCCGATTCCTCGGACATAAATAGAAGATGTGATGCGGGAACCATAATCCGGAATATAAAAATTGGGGACTATTGAAGACATCCCTTTTATATCCGTTACGCCGAGTCGCTCAGCGTGGTCACGATTAATTTCAGTTCCTGCAATCCCCTCTTTACGGAAATCAGATTTATATTTTACTGCCACTACGTCTATCTCATCCAATTGTCGGAAGATAGAATCTTTCGTCTCCGCTTTTTGTGAATTTTCGGCGCAGACGTGAACCCAACATACTGAAAGGAAAACAGATAGTAGAGTAAAGATACGTTTCATTGAATAGATGTCAGTAGATTCAGGAAGATAGTAACCCAAATTTTATGCAAAATAAACGTTTTTTGATGTTAGTTGCAACTAATTTTTAATTTTCAACAAATGTTTTAATCCTTTTTTGTTAAATTTGCAAATATGAAATCAATAAAAGAATTATATAGAATAGGCACCGGACCATCATCTTCTCACACTATGGGTCCGCGAAAAGCCGCCGAACTTTTTCTTGCTTCTCATAAGGGCGCGAGAGGTTTTGAGGTTGTATTATACGGCTCTCTTGCCGCTACCGGCAAAGGACACATGACCGACGTGGCGATCATGGACGTTTTGTCACGCTCTGAAATGCCTGTCAATATTATCTGGAAACCTGAAATTTTCCTGCCATATCATCCTAATGCAATGACCTTCAAATCTCTTGATGAGATTGGATTTCCAACAGATGAAACCACTTTCTATAGCGTCGGAGGAGGTGCAATTGAAGAAGAAGGGAAGCCCCGCAGCGGTTCGCCTGAACTTTACAATCTGGATTCTTTGACAGAAATCATGCAGTATTGCTCTCGCACGGGGAGAGCCTATTGGGAGTATGTGGAGCAGTGTGAGGGTCCTGAAATTTGGGATTATTTACGCGAAGTTTGGAAAGCAATGGTGGAAGCCGTAGAGCGCGGACTCAACAAGGAGGGTAGGCTTCCCGGTCCGCTTAACCTTCAAAGAAAGGCAAACTCCTATTATGTCAAGGCAGGCGGATATAGAGACAATTTGAAGTCACGCGGCAGAGTCTTTGCATACGCGCTTGCCGTCAGCGAAGAAAACGCATCGGGAGACACGATCGTTACTGCGCCTACTTGCGGCTCATGCGGAGTTGTGCCGGGAGTCCTTTACCATCTATGGAAGAGTCGGGAATTCCCCGAAATACAGATACTACATGCTTTAGCCACTGCCGGACTTTTCGGCAATATCGTCAAGCATAATGCCTCAATTTCGGGAGCCGAGGTTGGTTGTCAGGGGGAAGTCGGAGTAGCTTGCGCTATGGCAGCCGCTGCTGCAAGTCAATTATTTGGAGGAAGTCCGGCTCAAATTGAATATGCAGCGGAAATGGGATTGGAGCATCACCTCGGCATGACATGCGACCCTGTGTGCGGACTTGTGCAAATCCCATGTATAGAGAGAAATGCATACGCAGCTGCGAGAGNTTTGGACGNTANTATATATGCCAGNNTTACCGACGGAATGCATCGCGTCTCTTTCGATAAACTTGTAAAAGTAATGAAAGAGACCGGTCACGACCTCCCATCCTTATATAAGGAGACCGGCACCGGTGGATTGGCTAAAGATTATACCCAGATGTAACAGAGAATTGTAATGGCGCAATTTTCCATTCACACTCTCGGTTGCGGATCCGCAAAACCGACCCCAAGACATCAACCGAGTTCCACAATAGTGGAATTTCGCGATAATCTTTTCATGGTGGATTGCGGGGAAGGAGCGCAACTGGCAATGATGAAGAAGCGATTGAAATTCAATCGCCTGAATCATATTTTCCTTACTCACCTACACGGTGACCATGTCTTCGGACTTCCGGGATTAATCGGAACGCTCGGTCTCCATTCTTCCGGAGGAGAACTAAACATTCATACTTTTGCCGAAGGAAAAGAGATTATTTCCACAATTTTAAATTACTTTTCCAAAGAACTCCCCTTTGAAATTAAATACGACATCCTGAATCCCCAAAAAGAGGAAGTGGCTTTTGAAAACAGGAGTCTGAGAGTTCGCACTATCCCTTTGAAACATAGACTCCCCGCTGTGGGATATATTTTTGAAGAGAAGCCGGGATTGAGACATATAAAAAGGGATATGTGTGATTTTCATAATGTCCCTTTCAGCAAATTCAACGCCTTAAAAGCGGGAGAAGATTTTATAAAGGAGGATGGCACTAAGATTAAAAATGAGATACTGACCTCTCCTGCGTCTCCCCCATTATCATACGCTCATCTCTCAGACACATCTTTTCTGCCTCAAATAGCCGATAGATTGGGTGAGCCGACACTTCTGTTTCACGAAACGACTTATTTGGATTGTAACTCTAAAGAAGCTAAAGAGAGAGGACATTCCACGGCTAAGGAGGCAGCGGAAATGGCTAAGCTATCCCATTCCAAATGGCTGTTGACCGGGCATTATTCCTCAAGATATCCCAATGATGAAGAGTTCCGTAAGGAGGCACTTGAAGTATTTCCTAATGTAATATTAAATTACGAAGGACTTACCACAGATCTTACTAAACTCTAATCTTAATTTCAGGTTAAGTAGCACGCAATCAGTAAGGATCCCGCGGCTCACTCTTAAAATCGGAAAAGCCCTTCGGCTCATTGTCGAAGGGCTTTTCGTATTGAATGAAATTTATAGTTCTTTAGAACAGGAGTTTCGCTGTCTTGGTTTCGTTAGAGTTGGAAGCTTTCACCACTACCATTCCTTTATATGCAGGAGCGACTGTCAAATTGCCACCGGCTAGTACATATTTTCCCAAAACGGTTCCGTCAAGAGCATAAACTGTTACATCTGTTCCATTTTCTGCATTTACGGATATAGTTTCGTTTACTTTACTGATTGAAAGTGTGGATGCAGAAACTTCAGAAACTTCAGAAGTTTTGGTAAAGTCTGAATATGCCATGATATCAGATGCTACAATCTTGTTATCATTATTCGGGTCAGTAATGAGCACTACGACACTTGTCTTCTCAATATCCTTGACGTTTTCAGGAATTTTGAAAGTAAATGAGAAATCTTGATTTTGGTCTGCCTCCCATTCTTCAGCAATCTTGACACCATAGAAAGTCGGCCAGCAGAGACGTGCCACATGGTCAAACACCATTTGTCTGGCAGGAATAAGTTGCATACCTAATTCGCCTCCTGATATAAACTTCCTCATATAAGGAACAATCCATGCCCCCAATTCATTAAGAACTTTAGCTTCATTGTAGGAGAAATATGCATTATCCTGCGCATAGTTACTGTTAGTGCCTACAACCCCATCCTCAATCATAATGACTGAAGCATTCAGAGGACGATTAAGAGTTGAGAATGCATTTTTAACGGCGTAATTTACGGTCATCTCCTTGCCATATAATTCATAGATATCCGTGGTTTCGAGCGAGGGAACCTCAACTTTTTGGATAGATGCCTTTTGGTAAGAGACCTGACTGATATATTTTTCAACATATTCTTTGGCAGTAGGGTCTGTCTTCACAGTTGAACGGTTAAACTCCGCTCCCGGAAGTCCGCCTTGTTGGATTGCTCCGAGTTTTTGATAATATTCTTCTACACCCTCATTCATCGGATCAACATGATTCATAAATCCGTGCACTGCAATATTGATTACCTTCCCTTGCGTTTCAGTGCCGGGATATGCGTGATGATAATATTCCAAAGCGGCAATTCCTCGGGGACACCATTGACAACCGGTAGCGGTCAATTCCTCTACAACCACATTATTCGGATAGCTGAAAGAAGGACAATTGATAGTACCGGTGAATACAACCGGAAGAGCACCTTCAAATTCGGGGGTAATTGTCAATGTATAATTTTTAGCCTGGTCTTCGGTTAACGTGGTGACATCGTTAAAAGTAACGCGTGTAATGATAAGATTGTAACTTGTGGCACTCCCGACGTTCTTCTTTATAGTCTTTTCAAGGGGTGCTTCTCCGTCAACCTCCAGAAGGGCTTTTATATTATTACATGCAACAGGAGTTTTGATTCTCAGATTATAATCTATTGATACAGATTCGCCCGGAGATACGAAATCATTGGTAAGATTCTGTGCCAACTGCACAGCATATTGAGATAAAGAGATATTTGTGAAACCTGTGAAACCGACATTTGAACCGGTTGCCACAAAAGCCAAACGTATCTTCTTACCTTTATATCCGTTTATACCGAATCCAATAAACTTGCTATTTATTTCTGTATCTGCACGGCTGGCGATATTGTCTTTATGCAATGTTTTAAAATCGCTGACCTCCGTACCTCCCTCGGAAATTTTAACTTCAAAAGAATTATTTCCTGATGGCATCTCGGTGAGCGCTGAGTAAGCAGCAGCTGTGAAAACTAAAGTAACCTCATCGTATGGAATCTCAATTTCAGGGCTTATCAGCCATTGGTCGGCAGGAGCATTGTCGGCATAACATGTATTGCACATGGCGTAGCAATACATGCCGGCATTAAGCAAAATATAATTTTGCAAGCCATGCTCCGGGGTATTAAAGAATGCATTGGGAATTTCACCTTCAGGTTGCAATCCGTTACCTTTGGTTAACCATCCGCCTTTTATGAAATCTCCATCAATGCCCATATTTATGAAATCCTCTTCATAAAAGACATTGTTGACAAATGCGGCGGAGGATGACAATGCCACAATTAATGCTGTCAGGGTTAGTAAAACTTTTTTCATTTGGTTGAAGATATTAGTTACGTTATTGTTTTCAATATTCTGAAAAGCAAATTAAATAATAATTTTCAAAAATTGCAAACTTAACATTTGATTTTTTTTGTAAAAAC
The DNA here is from genome assembly GCA_009177205.1 of Bacteroidales bacterium. Classification (GTDB taxonomy): domain Bacteria; phylum Bacteroidota; class Bacteroidia; order Bacteroidales; family Muribaculaceae; genus Lepagella. The sequence goes on along the minus strand of WFMC01000195.1, from coordinate 840 downwards.
ATTGTTGATTGTTATATTCTATATATTTTATTCAACCTTAACAGTCATTCCGGCGGAATGAGAAGTGATAATCGGATAATACAGACTTTGGGCATTGGCTATACCTGTGGAGTACTCTCCATCCCGAGCCGCTGAAACCTGATAACTTATTACATGTTTCCCCTTAGGAAGAGAAGTGATGTAAAAATTCGTGCTTGATGTCGACGGTTGCTTAAGCATCCATATTCCGTCAATAACTGCGTATTGAGTCAACTGTTCTGTCGGCTGCATGAAAGCACCTGAAGTATCTTGAATTAATACATAATCTATCTTACGGTCGTTGACAACAGTAAGCGTTACATTGATTTTATCACCTTTTTTAAATTTGTCGGTCGGTCGCCCTACAGTCATACCATCAGCATTAATCTCTACCGGAAGGAGAGTTTTTGTGATTTTTAATTGACTGACAGAATGAGCCTTTATATTTTCAATCTTATCTATATATTGACATACAATACCACCCCACGAGATATTTCCATTATGATTGACAATTCTTATATCTTTCCCACTAATCTTTTCGGGAGAGAGATTAATATAATAATTTCCTGCAAGATTGGATCTGTTTGAATTAATATCAATCAATTCTTCTCCTACATAAATTTCAGGTAAAGTAGTAGTTGAAAAAGAGACAGAATTTGCGTCATAAAATAATTTACCAGAAAGAATTTCTGATGCAACCGCTGCCACTGAAGAACCGGAACTGCTCTAATTCCAATGTTGAGTCTGACGACATAAAATGACATACTGCATCATTATGTCATTACCTTTATCTTCGTGGGATATCAAGCGCATCGCCTACAT
>WFMC01000201.1 GCA_009177205.1 Bacteroidales bacterium | reverse complement strand
CGCGTCCGGATTGTCTGCCGATAAATATTTTAAATTTGTTGGAGAGATTCAACGAAATGACAAAAGTATTTGTTGAAATAGGAGCAGAGTAATCTTTTGATTCCACCCTCAAAGTTATTAATAGGTGTCATACTTGGCAAGATGTTGAAAAAAGTGTTTATAATCTTGCCAAAAGAGGTATAGAGGTAGGTTTGCATTTAATTGTCGGTCTGCCCGGAGAGGATGAGGAGATGGTGATGCAGACAATCGATAAAGTTTGCTCGTTGCCGGTGGGGAGTATTAAATTACATCAGATGCAGGTTATCAGGGGCACCAGACTGCATCAAATGGTGGACAACGGGGAGTTGGGAATAAAAACTTTTACTCCTGAAGAATATTTAAATCTTTGCATCAGGATAGTAAAGAGAGTGAAGGGACTGACAGGAGGAAAAATTGCGATAGAGAGATTTGTATCATCCGCTCCTCCGGAGATGGTGGTAATGCCTAAATGGGGATTAAAAAATTATGAATTCAGCAACTTGTTGATAAATAGATTATCAGAAGAGTATAATTAAAATTAGAATAACTAAAGACATAATCAATGAGAAAGATTTTTTTTTATAGCGGCAATGGGTTTGGTAATGGCATCATGTGCNGCTGATTACGGAAATGTTAAAATTCATCTTCCGGAGAATTTTAAAGAGAAAGACTTGGTGGTGAGTCATGTGACGATTGATAATATATTCAAAGCGAAGAAGCAAGATGATTTGAAAATCATTTATGATACCCTTAAAGTCAATAAGGGAGTTGCCGAGATGAAATTAGACGATGCCGGGGCTGCCCGTTATAATATAATGTCGCCTGTAATGAGTCGTCAGGAGGCGGATTTTTATGCTGCTCCGGGAGAGAAACTTGAGGTCAACATAAAGAGCTTCGAGCCGCTTGATTATGAAGTAAAAGGCACGGAGCTGATGGAGGATATGGGCAAATTAAATGCAATAACGCTACCGATTCAGATGGAATATTTTAATCTGGTGAATAGCAATCAAAATGTCAGTCAGGAGCAGGCGGCTGCCATAATGAATAAATATGATGCGGCAGTGAAGAAATTTGTTGCAGATAATCCGAAGAGTCCGGTCGTGCCATTTGCTATTCTGGATTTGAGTGGGGATGATTTCAAAAAGGCATACGACTCCATGACTCCGGAGGCAAAGAAATCTATATTGATGCCATACGCCGAATTATATAACAAGCAGGTTGAGGATATGCAAAAAGAGCGTCAGGCGGAGGCGGAGCGTAAGGCTGAAGTGGCATCAGGCAAAATAGAAGCCCCAAATTTTACACTTCCCGATCTTGCCGGCAAACAAGTGAGTTTGAGTGATTATAAAGGGAAATGGGTTGTATTGGATTTTTGGGGTAGCTGGTGTGGCTGGTGCGTCAAAGGATTCCCCTCTTTGAAAGATGCATATAAAAAATATGGAGACAGGATAGTGATTATTGGCATTGACTGCAACGAATCCGAATCAGATTGGAAGGCAGGCGTTAAGAAATATGAATTGCCGTGGGTAAATGTTTATAATGGAAATGACAGAACCCTCTATCAACAATATAATATTCAAGGTTTCCCCACTAAAGCCATCGTCAATCCCGAAGGTAAATTGGTTGACCTCACAACCGGCGAGGATCCTTCTTTCTACGACCGCCTTGCAAATTTTGTAAAATAAAATCTCATTTCTGTCAATCCCATTAAAAATAATGACTTGACACTCGCCATATTGTCGGCAAAGGGTAGTCGGTGGATGGTCGTAGACTACGACCATCCGGAAAAAACTCTTGTAGTGACACTTTCTTTCTTAGCACGCGCGGTGGTCTATGAAATTTATTAATCCTTCACATCCAAAGGCTTCGAAACGCCATCTTCACAAAGCCATAGCTTTAGTAAGCAAGGACGCACCTATCCAGCAGTTCTGATTGGTAGGGTTGCAGTTGCAAAGGAGTTTCAAGGCATAGATTACCGTGTGGGTTATCAGATTATGAATTTCATTAAGAAAGAGGATGAACTAAAGACACGAATGTACTACTTTGACCTCCTTCTTTTGAAATAAGTAATACAAAAGTGCTATGGGAGATTTCAGGGTTGTTATTTTTTCAATTTGCTGTAAGATTTGCAGAAGTTTCTGATTTGACATTCGAGACATTCCGGTTTGCGGGCTTTGCAAACATAACGCCCGTGAAGAATAAGCCAATGATGCGCTTTAGGCAGGAGATTCTCCGGAATATATTTAATGAGGGTTTTCTCTGTTTCAAATGGAGTTTTTGAGTTATTGGTCAATCCTATCCTGTTGCTGACGCGAAAGACATGTGTGTCCACAGCCATAGCCGCTTTGTTCCAAACCACAGCCAGCATCACGTTAGCGGTCTTCCTACCGACTGCCGGAAGTCTCATNAGATTATCAATATNCTGCNGCATCNCCCCNTCNAACTCCTCCACCAACATTCTNGANGCTCTGAGCAGATGGCGAGTCTTATTATTAGGGAACGATATGCTTTTAATATACTCATATACCGTCTCTTCATTTGAAGCCGCTAATGATTCCGGGGTCGGAAAAGCTTCAAATAGGGAAGGAGTCACCATATTTACGCGCTTATCCGTGCATTGCGCGGAAAGGATAACCGCTAATAAAAGATGAAACGGAGTGTCATAATGCAACTCCGTTTTAGGTTCCGGCATAATCTTGGAAAATATTTCAATTATGCCGGCATATCTTTGTTGAATAGTCATATCAATTTGCCGAGTCAAATTCATGGAGGAATCTGACATCATTTTCAGAGAACATTCTGAGGTCTTTTACCCTATATTTGAGGTTAGTTATTCTCTCGATGCCCATTCCGAAGGCATATCCGGTATAAACTTTTGAGTCAATTCCGCATGCTTCAAGCACATTCGGGTCCACCATTCCGCATCCGAGGATTTCCACCCAACCGGTGCCTTTACAGAAAGCGCACCCTTTGCCGCCGCATATATGGCAGGAGATATCCATTTCAGCCGAGGGTTCGGTAAACGGGAAATAAGAGGGTCGCAGACGAATTTTTGTTTCGGGTCCGAACATCTCCCTTGCAAAATAGAGGAGGCATTGCTTTAAGTCAGCGAAAGACACATTTTTATCTATATAGAGTCCTTCAACCTGATGGAAGAAGCAATGTGCTCGAGCTGAGATGGCTTCGTTTCTGTAAACACGTCCGGGGCAAATGATGCGAATCGGAGGCTGATTCTTCTCCATTACGCGTGTTTGCACGGAAGAGGTGTGAGTTCTTAAAAGAATATCCTGAGGATCGCGAGAAATAAAGAATGTGTCTTGCATATCCCGGGCAGGGTGGTCGGGAGGAAAATTCAATGAGGAGAAAACATGCCAGTCATCTTCAATTTCAGGACCCTCGGCAATTGTAAAACCCATGGCACCGAAAATTTCAAAAATCTCATTTTTCACTATTGATAGAGGGTGGCGTGTTCCAAATGGGATTTGAGTGGCGGTGCGGGTAAGGTCTATGTCGCTTTTTGCCGCTTCTTGATTCTGGAGGAGTATCTCTTTCAAAGAGTTCAGTTTTTCTGTGGCGGCATTCTTTAACTCATTCAGACGCTTACCGAATTCCTTTTTTTGCTCTGCGGGCACTGAACGGAAATCATTCATCAAAGAGGAGATAATCCCCTTTTTGCTAAGATATTTAATTCTGATATTCTCAATTTCTTCGGCTTGAGAAGCAGTCAGATTATTAATTTCAGTTAAGATTTGATTGATTTTTTCTAACATAATGCTTAAAAAACTTCTTATAATGAAGTCTAAATGCAAAATTAACAAAAAAAGTTGAAATGACATACACCCCTTCAAGGAAAAGAAGATGACTTCATTTTCCTGGAAGGGGTATAAATCAAGTGATATTAATATAATTAAGAATCAAATGGTCTTAATCAGATTGTCTTTTCAATATCCCACACAAAAGCCCTCAGACCCAAGAGCGGTTTATTTTCATCAAGCTCATGGAGGCGCTTAAGCAGAGATTCAACTTTTTCATCATCGACAAAAGTCATCATAGCTGAAGCTAAAGAGGGCCATGCGTGAGTGCCATAGTGCGGTTCGCCTGTTTTGGATCCTCTGCCTTGCACGGTGCCGAAGGAGGTAAAGCCTCGGCAAGACAATCTGTCGAGTATTTCAATGATTGCTTCGTGATGTGCTTGATCGTATGATATAAAGACTGCTTTCATATTTCTCGGAAATTCTTAGTTGTTTTTATTGATTAGAGCCTTACGCAATTTGCGTCTTTGATTCTTGACACCTCTGCCTGCAAATACGCAATACAATACCGGCACGAACAGAAGAGTCAGTATAGTTGAGAAAGTCAGACCGCCGATTACAGCCACACCCATTGGCCTCCACAGTTCGGCACCTTGCCCGGTGCCCACAGCCATCGGAACCATGNNGANGATTGTGGTCAATGTGGTCATGACAACCGGTCGCAGGCGTGATTTGCCGGCGTGGACAACGGCTCGGCGAATTGACATTCCTCGNTCACGATTAAGGATGATATAGTCTATCAATACGATNCCATNCTTCACAACAATACCAATNAACATAATNGCGCNAATNATNGANANAACGTTCAGAGTGTGTNCTGTNATCCAAAGTANTAGGAANACNNCGGAGAATGCGAACAGGAGNGACGTCANGATAATGCNGGGGTAAGTGAGGGATTCAAATTGAGCCGCCATCACGATATATACGAGAATGATAATCAAGACGCCGAGCATAAGCAAATCGCTGAATGAATCCTGCTGGTCTTCATAACTGCCGGCAAGGCCAATGTTTACGCCAGACGGGAGGTGCATCTCATCAATTTTCATTTCTGCTTCAGTTACAATCTGGTCCATCGGAACGCCATCAACTACTGCCGAAACAGTGATAAGACGTTCGCGGTCTTTACGTTGAATTGTTGGAGGAGTGAAGCGTTCAACAACCTTACCTACTTCGCTCACTTTCACACTCGCTCCCGAAGGAGTAAGAATTGATATGTTCTCTATATCAGAGATTTGAGTTCGATTGGCAGGGTCATACATCACTTTTATGTCGTATTCTTCGCCATCTTCGCGGAATTGGGAAGATGTGGCTCCGTTGATACGGTTACGCAGATACATTGCGGCAGTCTGCAGATTCAGTCCGTAAAGGGCAAGTTTTTCACGGTCGAAGTCAACTTGAATTTCGGGTTGATAATCCGAGCGTGAAATCGTAACGTCAGCGCATCCCGGTATGCCGGTCAATATCGTGCGTAATTGAGCTGCCACGGAGTCTGTCTGCTCAAAATCATACCCGTAAATTTCAAAGTCGATGGTGGATTGTCCACCCATACCGGCGTTGCGACCTCCACCGACATTAACCTGAACTTTCTTAAACTCGGGAAATTCCTCTTCAATATTTTTACGCATTTCCGCAGCAATCTGTTGAATGCCTTTGTCGCGGTCGCCCGGGTCATATAATGAGACGTTCATGGAAATCATGTGAGGTCCGTTTTCAGAAAGAGAGGCGAAAGTATTGTCGGAAGAGGCGGGTCCAACGGTGTAGGTCTGAACTCTGATTTCCGGGAATTTCTTTCTCCATGTTGAATCGAGACGAGCCATTATTTCCTGTGCCTGCTCCACACGGCTGCCTATGGGGAGCTCAAGATTCACACCGATGCGCCCGTTATCTTGAGTGGGGAAGAATTCAGTACCTACAAATTTCATAAGGAACACCGAGCCTACGAAGATGCCGAGACAGATGATTATTGTTAGTCCACGATGCGTAACGACCTTTTTCAGCAACCCTGCATATCCGTCATCAAAACGGTCAAGACCTCTTTCGATAGGCTTGAAGAGCAGATTGTATAATTTGCCGTGTTTATTATTCAGTCTGAGCCACTGGCTGCAAAGCATCGGAGTGAGCGAGAGAGCGCATGTGGTTGAAATTATCATCATGATTGTAACCATCCATCCNANTTNACNGAANAGGACACCNGNCATGCCGGNCACCAANGNCANCGGAAANAACACCGCGATAAGGGTGAGGGTAGATGCTATTACAGAAATTGCCACCTCGTTGGTGCCATGCACAGCAGCTTGCTTCGGGTCAGCTCCGCGTTCTATATGGGTCGTGACATTTTCAAGCACCACGATGGCATCATCCACAACCATGCCGATTGAAATTGACAGAGCAGAGAGGGATACGATATTCAGTGTGTTGCCCGTGGCATAAAGATATATGAAGGAGGCAATGAGAGAAATCGGGATTGTGATGACGATAATCATTGTCGCTCTCCATCTGCCGAGGAAAAGGAATACGACAATCATTACGAAAAGAAGCGCATAAAGCACGGTCTCTTCAAGAGAAGCAATTGTGTTGCGGATATTATCAGAGGTGTCCACCACAACACCAACCTTAACGTCAGACGGCAGATTCTTCTGAAGTTTCGGAAGCATTTGCTGCACTTTATTGGATATATTTACGGAGTTTGCTCCACTCTGCTTCTGAATGATAATCATGGCTCCCGCTTTGCCATTGATATAAGTCTGTTGGGTTCGCTCTTCAAGGGAGTCCACCACTTTAGCTACATCATGTAGATAGACCGGTTTGNCGTTGAAGNATCCNACAANCAAATTNTTCATTTCCGCNGACNCGTCAAACTNACCTTGANCACGAANTGCGNATGTATTTGAGCCAATGTCGAAGGAACCGNCCGGAATATTACGGTTCTCAGCACTGATGACTTGCGAAATCTGCTCCACACTCAGATGATAACCCTCTAATTTGTTGGGGTCGACATAAATGTGAATTTCGCGTTTAGGCGCTCCGGAGATACTGACCGAACCTACACCGTCAATGCGGGCGAGGGGATTGACAAGGTCGTCGTCAAGAATCTTATACAATCCCGCCATGCTCTCCTTTGCTTCCACCGACAGAAGGCAAATAGGAATCATGTCGGTCGAGAACTTGAAAATGATGGGATTTTCAGAATCATCAGGAAGCACTGATTCCACCATATCCAGTTTATCCCGGACATCATTGGTCAGCACATCAATGTCATAACCATATTCAAATTCAAGAGTAATGACAGATGTGTTTTCTCTTGACTGAGAAGAGATATGCTTCAAATGCTCCACCGAGTTCAACGCATTTTCAAGAGGTTTGGTGACATTCTGCTCTATATCCTCTGCCGAGGCACCCGGATACATTGTTATGACCATTATAGTGTTGGTATCAATATCCGGGAAAAGGTCAACAGGTAATTTTGTCAGTGAAAAAAGACCTAATATAATGACCGTAACAAAGCATAGGGTCGTCATTATCGGGCGTTTCACTGCTGCTCCATATAAACTCATACTGATAGATTGTTAGATGTAATTAATAAAACTGTAAGTATGAAAAAATTATTTGGAAATTTCCACTTCTCTGCCGTCGGCAAGTTTTGATTTTTCAGACACAACGACCTGTTCGCCGGGAGTAACTCCTGAAAGGATTACATACTTATCTCCTATGCGGCGTCCGAGTTCCACCATACTCATATTTATTTTGCCGTCTTTGTAGATATAGACGAAATGATTTCCTGAACCTCTCTGTTTTTCCACGGCTTTGTCAGGCACAACCGCGTGGAGTGCATCACCGAGATTGATATTTACGCGACCGAACATGCCAGGGAGAATCCTGTTTTCAGTATTTTGAACTGTAAGCTCAACTCCGAATGTGCGTGAAGCGGCATCAACAGTCGGAGACACCATAGTGATTATCCCTTTAAAAACCCGGTCAGGATATGCCTGAAGTTCGAGTTCTGCGGGCATTCCTTTATGAATTTTGGAAAAATCAGATTCATTCACGTTGAAAGTTACTTTCACGGGATTGACCGTGCCGACAGTAAGAATAGGTTGAGCGCCTGTCATATCGCCAGGATCATAATTTCTTGCAATCACAACACCATTGACAGGTGACACCAATACAGTATTTTCCGACACATTGCGTAGTGTGCGTTCCGCTGAAGCCAAAGCATTGCGGGCATTGATGAGTTGCAATTCCATCTGATCAACCTGCTGCTTCGTGCCTCCACCAATCTTGAATAACTCCTGAGCACGATTATAGTTGATTTCAACATTATGAAGGCTTGCGCGAGCGTTTTCGACCTGAAGTTTGTAAGAGTCGGTGTTGACATCATCCATTACTACGAGCTTCTGACCTTTGCTGACCATCATGCCTTCATCCACAAGGATCTGCTTAATTCTATTGGGCGATGCGGAAGAAATATTGTTGATTTTGTCTGCCTCAACCGAAGCGGTCAAGGTAATTATATCAGAGATATTCTCTTCTGCAACGGTTGCCACTTTCACCAAAGGTTTCTGTTCTTCTTCGCTTTCTTTGACTTTATCCTTTGATGAGCAGGAGAACAGAAGGAGTCCGAAAGCGGCAAATACAATATATTTTGATATTTTGGTTGTCATGATAAATATTCTTATTTTTATAATTGATAATTATTGAATTTCTTTTCCCAGCAACATGTCAAGTTCAGACACGGACACTAAATAGTTGTAAATGCATTGCAAATATGACAGCTTGGCGGAAGTGTGTGCCAATTCGCTGTCTCTTAAATCAAGATAAGAGGCAGCTCCAATCTCAAAACTTTTTTGCATTATTGAATATGCTTTATCGGCTTGCTTCAGACCTTCGGCACTTGAAGCAATCTGCTTTGCTTCTCTATTGATATTATCCAAAGCCAGGTCGCGTTGCATGGTGAGCGAATTAACGAGGTTTTCCCTTTGCAGAGATAATTCATTGACCTGCACCTGAGCCTGTTTTAAACCATAATATTTGCTACCACCGGAAAAAATCGGTACACTCAGAGCCAAAGCAACATTAGAATAAGGACTGAACTCCTGATTCTTAAATGGAGAACCGTTGCTTAATGACATC
>WFMC01000089.1 GCA_009177205.1 Bacteroidales bacterium | reverse complement strand
ACAATGAATGTAATCACAAGAAATATCCCCAACTCCATCACATGCCTTAATCTCCTGGCAGGCATTGTGTCAATCATCTTCGCGACCTCCCCTTTTCAGCAATTCGGCTGCATGGCGGGGTGGCGATGGAGCATACTTTTCATGGGAATAGCGGCAGTGGCTGATTTTGCCGACGGATTCATGGCACGACTCCTCAGCGCTTATTCAGACTTGGGAAAGCAATTGGATTCCCTGTCAGACAATGTGAGTTTCGGAGTAGCTCCCGCTCTGCTAATCTTCTTTATCTTCAGAAACTATCCCGGAGTGCCTCAATGGATGCCATGGTTCGCCCTCTTTATTCCCGTATGCGGAGTCTTGAGATTGGCGAAATTTAATATAGATACGCGACAAACCACCTCTTTTATAGGGATGCCCATTCCGGCAAATGCAATATTCTGGTGCGGGTATGCCGCTGTCGTGGCGCAATCACTCGGCTCTTCTTTCGCTTCCGCAGAAATCGCAGATTCCTTTATCTGGGGGGGAGCATTGACTCTTCCGGCTGTGGCTGTTCCCATTATCATATTGGAATCGCTGCTGATGGTGAGCCCGATGAGAATGTTTTCCCTTAAATTCAAATCTTTCAGATGGAAACGTAACGCAAGAAGATGGATTCTGATTTTGGCAAGCGCGGCTCTTTTGGCTTGCTTAGGTCTACCCGCTCTCTCCCTTATAATAATTCTTTATCTGCTACTTTCGTTTTGAACCTCCACCATTCGGCGCTTCAATTCACTTTTATTCCCACCAAAATAATTTGGATTTTTTCAATCGCTTAAGATTATGACCTTCATTATCATATTCCTCATCATCATTATTATATGGATGTGTTTCGGGCAACAGATATCTGCTTGGCTACGCTCGAAAACAATGGATTTTATGGAAGATAAATTGCGCACCTCCATGGGTATGCCAACCCGCAAGGAGGAACGCAAACAAAGAAAAAAAGCAGAGAAACAAGCCCGGAAAAATGAGGGTAAATTCCGGAAACCTACTGATGAAAAGAGAGGCTCGAATCCTTTTCATCAACGCCCGGATTCAATCATTCCTAAAGAGTATGCAGAAGATGTGGAATTTACCGAATTTAAAGAATATTCCGCTACGGCAACAGCGACCGAAAAAACAAATCCCGACGGTTCTGAATCAATTCATATCACTTTGGAAGAACAGGTTACAGACGTAGAATTTGTAGAATACAAAATCAGCGAAAAACCGGATTCCAAAAATAATCCTTAAAGATTCTGCCGACAATTTTTTATGATGAAAACATTATATGTCAGCGACATGGACGGCACTCTGCTCAACTCAGATTCCGTCATTCNTNAAAAAGCAGTTGAGAGTATCAACAGAGCCATCGCCTCCGGAGCGCTCTTCACCGTTGCCACAGCGCGCACCCCTGCCACACTTTCGGGATTACTCAAAAATGTCAACATGAATATCCCTGCCGTTGTGATGACCGGAGCCACCACCTGGAACCCGGTAGATAATTCCTATCATAATACTCACCATTTTAATCCGGAGACGGCACAGAGTGTGCTCAATGTGTATCAAAGTCATAAACTCCCGACTTTTGTGTATACACTGCGCGATGATATGATAAATATCTATCATCTCGGTCCCCTCTCATGTCTTGAAAAAGATTTTATCCGCAATCGTCTCTCCTCTCCTTATAAACGCTTCATATTGACCCCGGCTCAAGAGGAAACCATGAACCGGCTCGGCGATGATTATAACCCGGATTTAACTGAGAAAATTTGGGAAGAGAGTATTAACAACATACCTCAAAATCTTAATGATGGTGTTCTCTTTTTTGCTATGCAGCCTGCTGAATCGGGAGAACCCGTTTTTAAAGATTTGCGTAAAATCAATGATATTAACCCGATGTATTATTTCGATACGGTCTATCCGGGCATGGCGATGATTGAGGCTTTTCCCGCAGCCGCATCAAAGGCAAACGCAATTAAGCATCTTGCAAAGACCCTCGGAGCAGAAAGAATAGTGGCATTCGGAGATAATCGCAACGACCTCCCTATGCTCAAACTGGCGGATGTGGCTGTAGCTGTGGAGAACGCTATCCCGGAAGTGAAAAATGAGGCTGATATCATTATCGGTTCATGCAACGACTGCGCCGTAGCTGACTTCATTCTCAATGATTATCTGTCGGAACAGAATTCACAAACTCTGATGTTTTAATTAAAAAATGAAGAAATACACCCTATATGATAATCAACGGTCAGGAAGAGTCATCTTCCTGATTATAGCTTTGATTGCCATAATAGCGGTAATGCTGATCAGCAATAATCTCGTGAAATCGCTGGCTCAGCAAGAGCGGGAGCGCATGAACATCTGGGCTAAAGCCACCGAAAGACTCGCCAAATCACAACCTGACGCGGATTTTGAATTCCTTTTATCAATTATTGAACAAAATAATTCAATCCCGGTGCTCGTAGCTGACGAGAATTTTAATATTATCGAATATCGAAATTTCAATCTCCCTGACAAAAAGGATGACGCCTCGCCCGGATTTGAAGAGTTGTCGGNAACTAACAGAAAANATCTGCTCAAGCGTCTTAAAGCTCCGGNGGGTGAGANCCCTCTNCNTGANATGGCAAAGAAAAATCAACATNNTATCGAAGTCGAAATTTTTGACAATACCTACCAATATATATATTACGAAGATTCAATTCTTTTGAAGCGACTGAGCCTTTATCCTTACGTGCAACTCGCAGTGATGCTCGCGCTGATTGTAATAATATATTTTGCCGTGATTTACACCAAACGTGCAGAACAAAATCGTGTGTGGGTAGGATTGTCGAAAGAGACTGCTCACCAACTCGGCACTCCTATCTCTTCCCTTATGGCATGGAGTCAATTTCTTGAAGCCACAGGAGCCGACCCTGAAATATGCAAGGAGATTGACAAGGATGTGAAAAGATTGTCGGTGATTGCTGAAAGATTTTCGAAAATCGGGAGCGTGCCTGAATTAAACCTCGATTATATAAATGAGGTTGTGGGCAATTCGCTCGATTATATGAAGAACCGTATTTCGGGCAAAGTGAAGATTACTATGCATCTTGACCAAGATGACCATGGTGTGAAAATTTCCCGACCCCTCTTTGAATGGGTTATGGAAAACCTTACTAAAAATGCTGTGGATGCTATGGATGGTGAAGGGAAAATTGACATCACTACCGGCAGAGATAAGAATGGAGTCTACATTGAAGTTAAAGATAACGGGAAAGGTATTCCGAGAAAGAATTTCAAAACAGTGTTCAATCCCGGTTTCACCACCAAAAAACGTGGTTGGGGTCTCGNANTAACATTGGTGAAAAGGATTATCGAAGAATATCATGGGGGCAAGATTTTTGTAAAATCATCTGAGCCTCACCAAGCCACCATCTTCCGCATCGAACTCCCCTCCCCTTGATAACCAAGATAGCGCAGCGAGATTAATTCTTAATTTTAATTCTTAAAAAGTGTCTCAAGTTCTACAACAAAAACAACGCATGGGTCAATTTTTGACCCGTCAGCAAATTCGATTCATCCGTTTGCTGGAAATGAACGCGCCCGAACTTGACGAAGTAGTGGAAAAAGAATTGGAAGCCAATCCAGCCCTTGAGGCGATAGATAGAGAAGAGGTGTCTCCGCATCAGGATTCTCAGGATGCCACTCCTTATTATTTAAGAAATATCAATAATACATCCCCGGACGATAAATCATACGATTTTTCCCCTGCCGATAATTCCGAAAATCTGTATGATTACTTACGCTCTCAAGTTAGCGAAAGAGATATTCCCCCGGAAATTGCTACAATCGCAAATTATATTATAGGTAATCTGGATTCAAACGGATATCTACAACGACCCTTGGCGGGAATTATCGACGACCTCGCTTTTAATCAAGATATTATCATCCCCAATGATAGGGCTGAGAAAGCTTTGGAAGTTGTAAGAAGCCTTGACCCTCCGGGCATCGGAGGAGAAAATTTGCGGCAGACACTTCTGCTCCAGTTAGATCGTTTGCCCGATTCGCAGGCACGCCGCGACGCAATGAATATATTGAATGATTTTTTTGAAGCCTATTACATGCGCCACAGCCATAAGATTATTTCAGGCTTGAAAATTTCAAAGGAGCGCGTTGAGGATGCTAATAAATTAATTCTATCGCTGAATCCCAAGCCCGGCGCTCCATTCGGAGGGAACACAGAGACGGCGTCAGGCGTAATTATACCCGATTTCAATATCTCGCGTGAAGGGGACGATTTCTTTATCTCCCTGAATAACAAAATTCCGGAATTGGCTATACAGGAGAGTTTTTCTGAAGCAATGCGCGAAGTTTCAAAAAATCGGAGTCGCAAGAAGAAAGGGAATGAATTCATCACATCGCGTTATAACGATGCCAAAGATTTTATCGAGGTGTTGCAGCAGCGCCAACAGACTATGCTGACAGTAATGACGGCAATTCTCCATTGGCAACAAAAATATTTTGAATCGGGCGATGTTTATACGCTGCGCCCGATGATGCTCCGGGATCTCAGCGATGCAACAGGATTGGACATGTCGGTAATTTCCCGTTCTACCGCCAATAAGTATGTGGACACACCCTGGGGAGCAATTATTCCGCTTAAATCACTTTTCAGCGACACTGTCACTCAAGACAATTCTGATAATCCGCTAAAAAAGAAAACTGCTGACACTGCAGATGGCAGGAATAAAGTGGATGGAGAAGATAAATCAGGCACAGAATTAACGAATCGTAAAGTTGAAGCACTCATTGAAGAACTCGTGAGAAACGAAGATAAAAAACATCCTCTCTCCGACGAGAAAATCAGACTGGAACTCCTCAAAAAAGGGTATGATATTTCCCGACGTACCGTTGCAAAATATCGGGATAGAAAAGGAATCTTAATCGCCCGACTCAGAAAAACACTCTGATATAGGCACGATTCCACAAAAAAAGTTGAAAAATAATTGGCTATACCGCTTTTATTTACTAACTTTGCAATTCAGAGAATAACACAAAAATTATCAAATAAAGATTTGCATCAAAGAGCAATGAGGCTGACTTCAGCCCTTTAGCCCCTTAAACGTTAAATCAAAATGGCAAAAAACGAAAACAATCAAAATCAAAACGCGATTGATAATCTTAATTCCACGCTGACAAGCGCCGGCGAAAGCGTAGCGAATAATAAAAAAATCTTGTATTGGGCTCTCGGAATAATTGTGGCAATTGCCGCTTGCGGAGCAGCCTATATGTGGCTTTATCAAGTGCCTCAAACTAAAAATTCTCAAGCTGCCTACGATCAGGTATTCACAAAGGCTAATGGAAATGATTCAATTGCAGCAGTTGAATACGCAAAAGTGGCTGACAAATATCCTCACACAGATGCAGGTAAATTAGCCGCTATCCAAGCTGCTTCAAGCTATTATAACCTTGGCAAATATAAAGAAACAATCAAATANCTCGACAAATTCTCTTCAAAAGATGATGTCTNGAATGCTCAANCTGATGTAATGCTCGGAGATGCTAATGTTAATCTTAAGCAATATGACGCTGCAATTGCTGCTTATAACAAAGNTCTCAAAATANCATCAAGCAATGACCAGATAGCTCCCGTCGTGCTTTGGAAAGAAGCTAATGTTTATNACGCTCAAAAGAATTATCAGAAAGCACTTGAATGTTATAAACAAATCAGAGATTCATATCCTGAATTCACTCTCGGCAACGGCATGAGCATAGATGCTTATATCGCTCGAGAAGAAGCTCGCCTTGGCAAATAATAAACCGGCGTACTCTTCGCCTTGACCTGAAAGATATTCCCATAAAATAATAAAACAAATTTTGCTTATTTTATGAAAGGATTATGGCTCGAGAGCCATAATCCTTTTTTAATCAATCCTGAAGCAATTATAGAATCATCTTGCCGTTTCTACAAGAAACCACGCCCGTGAAATTTATGAATTGAGTTTAATAAAAGTTACATTGCAGGGATATGGCGTGCCTCATCCGCTGCAACAGAAGGACTGAGAAATAAATATAAACAAAAAAATATTATGAGCATCTGGTGGAAATTATTAATGGTAGCCGTCTCAGGAGGCTTCGGAGCCGCAATGCGCTATCTGATAGAAATATGGCTTAAACACTCCCCCTTAGGCTTCGCAACATGGGTAATCAACTCTCTCGGGTGTCTGCTGATTGGCATTTTTGCCGGTTGGATCCTCAACAACGATTGCCATTGGAGTGAAAATACCAAAACAATTTTCGGACTTCTCACCATGACCGGCTTCTGCGGTGGATTCTCCACATTCTCAAGTTTCACCCTCGACAGCGTGAAATATTACGAAAACGGCCAGTTCCTGATGTGGGTCATCTTTGCCACTATGACTCTATTCGTGGGTCTCTTCGGCTGCGCCTTAGGTTATTACATAGGCAAAAACCTCTGATGAAAAATAAAAAAAATTAGCAGGCTTCTTTCCCAAGAAGCCTGCCACATTGCGAATCAAATTTATTTCTACAAACCTAACATAAACGATTTAATCGTCAAACTGTTTTTACACCTTTACTAACCTTAAAAATCTTTTTTGCCTTGTGAGAATTTACTTAATTAAGAGGAGTATTTTTCCTACTTTGATTTCTTCTATGTTTTCTTTGGCTATGCCTGAGCATATCAAAGATTAAGCCTTTTTGTTTCTTACACTGCAAAATTACATCAGATTTTCACTTTCACAAAACAATATAACGATTACATAAGCCATAATATAAGTTATATTAGAATAATTTAATTGAAAATCAATTTTTTAAAAATTTTTAATATAACCATATATATAGTCTGTAACAAAATAAATATAACCCCAAACCATCATATTATCTTCTTTTCTTTACCTATTGACATCACATCTTTATCGAAATTTTCTCGATCTATCGCCTTATTGCGCATCCTGTTGCGATATGCATAAACCGTGCTGACACTATAATTCAATATCTGCGCAATGCGGGTTGATTCATCCACTCCCAATCTCACAAATGCATAGATCCGCAATTCCGGAGTCAACTCCTTATCTTTTTTCAATTCAAGTCTTTCATCGGGACGAAGAAGCGAATTGACATTTTCTATAAAATCCGGATAGATATCCAAAAAGGCTGAGTCAAATATTTTAAAAAATTCTTCATTCTGACCTTCATTGAATTTGCCGGTCTTTATCATTTGAAGTAATTCTTCACTTTNACCGGCAGCCAATTTTNTGCCGANAATCTTTTGAAGTGACTCCAGACGATTGGCGTAAGTAGAGCATAGTCCGATAAAATGTCCGATGTATGATTCCTGTATCTCAGTGGTCTGAGTTAATTTCTTTGCAGTAATTTTACCGCGTTTTACAACCCTCATCAACATTACCAGCAAACCTATCGTAACAAACAACAGGAATGTTACAAGCNAAAANTAAATCANCAATTCANCGCGTGATGNATTGATTTTTTCTCGATATGCTNCATCAATAAAAGGGAGAAGAGTGGCAATAGTCNCTGTGCGNATCCTCACATTGCCGCTCGTGGCGTCTTCAAGAGCGAAGNTGATAAATCTGANCGCCNCGTCGAGTTCACCCTCATGGTAAAGCCATTCCGCAAGCGAGGGTAATGCCAAACCATCTTTCACACACCCCTTAATATCTGAAATTGCCGCTTTAGCTATATATGAGGCATATTCCGTTTGATTCCCTTCATTCTTGCTTATAACCCCCAATTGAAAGGCTGCCATGCCATACAAGTTGTTTTCTTCGGGCAAAGTTTGACATAAATTATTCAGAATCCTTCTGGCATCGGCATAATGACCACTATTCACCAGCCTCTCCGCTTCATAGAATTTTCGATAGTTGTCGCCGGCTGGCAGGTGATTCACAAGGGAATCATCATATTGAAAATATCTGGTGGTGTATTCGGAAAAGAATTGCGGGTCGCCCTCTACGTATGCGCGCATGTAACCATATAGTTTGCGCCCGGCGCTCCAATATAGTAATTTCATATCATCCGATAATTCCTCATCCGAAATTAAAGAAAAATCATTCACGGCACGCACAAAGATTCCGGCTGTGCTCAGAGCATTAATTCTCGATATTATGCTTTTAAAAACCTCGGGTTTCAAGTCTCCCGTAGTAGCAATCAAATATGCTTCTTCACTGTAATGCAGAGATGAGTCGGCTCTGACCGGCAAATAAATTTTAGCCAACCTGTCGGCATATTCCCAACGGGTAATATAATCCTGCGTCGGAAGAGCTCTGTAAACATCTTTGATGGAATCTATCTGCTCTATTTTGTCTCGCATATAGATATCCGATGCTTTTATCGCCTTGTCGAGTTGGTGTAGTTCCTGACGCGGCAATTCAACCCGACGTCCGGAATGACGTCCCGAACAAGAGGTTAAAACAACAATGGTCAGTATCAACAGAATAACCGGATGCGCGGCAGGAGAAATCTTTATCTTTTTCAAAGTTCTTCGGGTATTAAGGTTATGAGTCTTTCAATTTTTCTACAAAATTACTCAATTTTTTATTAATTTTGCGATATTCCACTGATATTCTAAGCAAAAGCGACAGTGATGATGAATAATTCAAGAAAACTGATGATTGTGATTAACCCGAAGTCCGGCACTTCCTCCAATCATAAGGTACACGAAAGAATTATTGAAATAGCCGGAAATCTTAAATATTTGTCTGAAGATAATGAGGAATTACCTTACGAGCTGGATGTGCAGTTCACTTCCGGTCCGGGTCATGCTACCGAATTAAGTAAATTCGCAGCTCAACAAAATTATTATGGAGTTATTGCTTGCGGAGGTGACGGAACCGTCAACGAAGTGGCTCGCGGAGTAATTGATACGAATACCGTACTCGGCATAATTCCCCTCGGATCCGGCAATGGATTGGCAAGACATCTCGGAATCCCTATGACGATTCGGGGCGCCCTCAAAGTCATTGAAGAGGATAAAGTTCTCAATGCTGATTATGCCTCTGCTAATTCCCGTCCTTTTTTCTGCACTTTCGGAGTGGGATTTGACGCTGAGGTAACGGAAAAATTCAATAAGCGTCCGCCGAGAGGTCTGAAACATTATATAATCACGGTAGTGGAGGAATATA
>WFMC01000018.1 GCA_009177205.1 Bacteroidales bacterium | reverse complement strand
GTTTNACATATTTCTTNATCGCNGNTTCTGGNACTTCNTCGAGCTTTATCATTCCGGCAAGTTGACCGCTTATTCCCTCTTTTTTCAAAGAGNCTGATTTATCGACATATTGATTGCGGATGAATTCCGTAAGACTTTGATTGTTTTTCGGACAGCATCCCCGGAGTCGACCACATCAATAGTTATCCCTGCGGGACGAACTATTGTGAAATCTACATCTGCATCTTTTGTTGACAGGTCAAAGCCTTCCGACAACATGGATTTTTCAAGAGGAATCCATTCGTCATTTGTGAATACAGAAGGCGCTGTTTTCGTGTAGAAAATCGGCAGATTCATATCATTTGCCACTTCTCTGAATTGCTCATTGATCGGATAATACATTTCCTGTGGAGTTATAGACGCAAGAGGGTCAATCTCCCCATTGTCAGTCTGCTGTTCAATAATCTGATTATATTCATCACTCACCTGCATTGCCTGTTGTTGTAATTGCTGAAGATCGGATGAAACAGTCTCGGCCTCAATCTCACTGCGAAACTTTTCGACGCTGTCAATGTCAATTTCCAGTTCCTCGTCAGATGATGATTCTGTTTCCCGATTCACATTTTCGGTTTCAGCCGGGAACAACGGTTTAGTTGCGGGTGGAAGAGCCGCTGTAGTACTCTGTTCATCTACCTGCTCAGGCGTAACGTCTCGAAAATCCCTGCGACTGAACCCGACTTTCTGCAATGAGCGTATGATACCGTCAATAGTATTACGGAAATCATTGCTCGACGTGAATACGTATGAAAGATTCAACAGACTAATTCCGTGCTGAGTGGTGTAAGGTTGGCGCAGGATACACTGCTGTCCCAAGAAAAATTTAAGAATTGATTTTTATGAATATACCCATCTACGGAAGTGACAAATTGTCAAAAGGAAGAACGGGCTGTAATTCATCGTCGTGGGCTGAAAGGATAATTCTTTGTGTCCTTTTGACAAGTTCACCAAGCATTACTTTTTCAGTCAACGATACACTGATTATGTTTGCAAATNCATATNTGGATCCNTTGAATTTGACTTCCTCTGCGGCCATTGCNAACAGNCAGTAAGTTATGAAAGCGATATAGACCTGAGTCATCACGGCATTGGCAGATGTTCCGAAGAAGGATTTAATCCTGAGATGCTGCTTTATCCNTCTGAAAAATAGNTCTATCTTCCAGCGGTATTTATATAATAGAGTTATGGTTGCTGCATCAAGATCAAAGTTGTTTGTGACAAAGGTAATCACTTGATTCTTCTCCGGGCTGTAAAATTTAATCAGGCGTAAATCCTCCGGATACCCTTGAGAAGCCCACCGGCTTGAAAAGTGTATTTTCTTATCCCACAGCACAAGATTACCGTCAGCTGGGTAAATGTCTGTAATCTCATATACCACGTTCTTCTTTATACGGGTTACAAAGTATGCTCCTGAAGAATGGACCTTATACATTCCATGAGTCTTAAAATACATTTTATCAAACGAATAGAAACATCCCTTCTCATAAGGATAGTCCTCCATGAAAGTCTGATCGCGTTCTTCATGCCCGGTTATCAGACACATTCGCGGCACATTGCGCAGCAGGTCGTACATTGTATGTATCTTTATTCCACCCCAATCCTTTTGCGGTACCGACCATGGGAACTTATTTAGGTCTAAACTCACCGTAGTGGAGTCAATGGCAAAGAAACCACTTATGCCAAAGGCAACCCCTATCATGGAGAGAATCATATCCCTATTGGACAATCCGGAGGTGCGCAACATCATTTCCTGCGCAAGTTCTCGGAAAATAGCCACATCCCTTTTTGCGTTCGCATTGGAAATATTGTTACGGCTTATGTGGAGTCCAATCCCCATTCGATATAGCTTGTCATAATGTGCCATAAGGGTAGATTCAATATCCCGAAGACTCTCCCTGCCGGTCAATTGAGCCCAGATCATTACTGCCAGATGATTGCCACAAGTATAGTTTTTGACATAACGGTTGCCATTGTACTTCTTTACAAGTCGATCAAATACATCTCTTGGAATGAAAGAAGTGATCTGATTAAAAATGTAGGGAATCTGCGCCATTTGATAGAAATTTACTATTAGGCCGCAAATTACAAATTTTATGTCTTTCTCAAATCCACCGCGGAATATTTTTCAGCATAAATGGATATTAATTAATTGATTAAACCTATATGTTAATACTTTTATTGGGACAGTAGTGCATTGCTTTCAAGCCCTACTACTGATGAAGGCTTTGTTGAAACAGTCAAGGGGATAGCTGATGATCCATCTTTCCTTGTAAGATAGACACTGATCGTAAAGTCAGTATCAACAGTATTGGTGTCT
>WFMC01000098.1 GCA_009177205.1 Bacteroidales bacterium | reverse complement strand
GCCCCAAATCGGATGTCTTCTGACATTTAGGTGTGGAAAAACTTGTTCAAGATTTGTGCATGTCAACTTTTTTTGCTAATTTTGCAAAGCAAAATTTATGGCTAACGCAGATCAAATATTGACACTTATACGTAGCCATATCGACAAGGATGAGAACTTATTCCTTAAGATAGCGCTACAGATCTCTGCCGTGGAAGCCAAGGCAGGGCACGCTGTTCTTGCCCGTTCTATTCAAGATTTAGTAAATCAAAAGAAAACACCGAGATTCGCGANTTTGCCTAAGCCGCTTACACAGGCTGTTTCGTCTGANTTCTTTATCCCAATTTATGAATCGTCCANTCTATCNGATTTAATCTTAGAGCCNTCATCTCTAGAACAAATCAAACGTGTTATAGTCGAGTTTAAAAGGCGAATACAGNTAAGACAACACAACCTTGACAATAGAAAAAGGATTTTATTGTATGGCCCTTCTGGAACCGGGAAAACTATGACAGCATCAGTGATTGCGAATGAGATTGGATTGAATCTATATCTTGTAAGAACTGAAAAGCTTTTTACGAAATTTATGGGTGAGACCAGTCAAAACTTAGCTCAAGTTTTTGACTTCATTGCAAATGTGCCAGCTATTTATCTATTTGATGAATTTGACACGTTGGGTACACAGAGAGGAAATGAAAATGAGGTAGGAGAACAAAGACGTATACTTAATACATTCTTGCAATTATTAGATCGTGGTGCTGAGGAAAGTATCGTATTAGCCGCCACGAATAATATCGATGCTATTGATAAAGCTCTTTTCAGAAGATTTGATGATGTTATAAAATATCAGCTCCCTACCCTTGTAGAGATTAAAAAGTATCTTAAGGAACAATTCTGTAGATATAAGAATCTTTCCATTGCTAAAATCGCAAAGTTATTTGCAGATATGAGTTTTGGAGAGATAAAAATCGTATGCTCTGAAGTATTAAAGGAGTCGATTCTATACGATGTTGAAATTACCGAAGAGTCTATCAAGAAAGTAATTTCTCAAAGAATCTTTGCTTATAAGAATATTGGATAATTGCATGGAAGAATATTCTCATTTCCTATTAGGCGCTAATTTTGCATCTCAGGGTGAAGCTTTTCAACCTAAGACTCCACCAATTGAGGGCTTGCCTCTTCCCGAAAGAGATAGATATAGTCATTATGAAGTATTAAAAAATGCTTACGATTCTGCTATATCTTCTGGAATTGATGCACTGAATCAATTCCAAAATGAGAATAATGTAAGTGCCGATGGTGTTTATTTGGATGTGAATTTAGTCAATGGTGGTGATAGTCTCAAAAGTTTAGACTCAATAAACTCTGCCAGACTAATGAATGTCACTACTATTGATGATGGGGAAGATAACGAACGATCATCAAAAGCAACAGTCTACCTCCCTACCGACAAAGCAGACTGGCTTGATAAAAAATTAGACAATTATAGAAACCCGAACAAGGATCACACACATGGGCCTAGTGGTTACACTCTTATAAATGACATGAATTCTATTGCCTGTTCTTCAATAGAATCTTTTTATAGACCTCGTAACGAATTCGAAAATATACGGCCTGAAGAGCGAAATTGGTATGAACTCTGGATTGCCAATTTGGCTAACGATATTATTCCAAGCACCTATGAGAAACTTCGTCAAATTGGGATTGAAATAGCAGATAAGAATATTGTCTTTAAACAGACGATAATATTCTTGATTCATGCAACCTTGGATGAATTGAGGAAACTGCCACAAACACTTAACTTTCTATCTGAAATAAGGTTATCTAAACAACCCAGTATACTCCTTACTGGAGATTATTCCGGACATCAGGAATGGACTGAATTGTTGGAAACTTCCATCAATATTAATATAGATGAAAATAGCCCTATAATTGGCTTAATAGACACAGGGGTTAATAATGCCCATCCTCTTTTACACTCGTTCTTACCAGATGATCGTACTGATTGTGTGCTTTCGGGACACCAACACGTTGATGATGACGGACATGGTACTGGAATGGGAGGACTATGCCTGTTTGGAGATCTGACGAACTTAATTTATCAACGGGATGAAATTTCCATAACGCATAAATTGGCATCCATCAAAATATTCTCAGAAAGATTACGAGATATTAATCAGAAAGAATTATATGGTGTCTTGACAGAAGATGCAGTTGAAAGATTAGAAGAAATGGGAGCCTCTATTTTTTGTTTGGCGATTACGGAAGATGATGATTGTTGGGGTTTACCAACTTCGTGGTCTGCTGATATTGATAAAATTCTTTATCACGATGGACAATGTGATAGATTGATGTTGATTTCAGCTGGGAATGTTCAAGATTTTGAGAATTTAGACCAAGAAAATTATTTGGATTATTGTATTAGTCAAAAGGCACAGAGTCCCGCTCAGGCAATAAATGCAATAACTGTTGGTGCCTATACCGAGAAAGTAGATGATCACCAGTATGGTGAACATGGATTCCCTTTAGCACCTCCTTATGACTTGTCTCCATATAGTAGAAGCNCTTATNTATGGGAATCAAAAAGAATTAAGCCAGATATTGTTATGGAGGGTGGAAACGTTTTGATGCATCGAATGTTGGGAGGACTATCTTCTACAGATTTAAGTTTGGTGACGACATCAAGTGATCTGAACCAAAGTTTTTCTAGTTTCTATGCAACTAGTGCTTCAACCGCATTAGCTTCACGATTAGCAGCCAAAATACGTTCAGCATATCCGGAGCTTTCTGCTCTTTCAATTAGAGCTCTTCTTATTCATTCTGCTGAATGGACGGAAAGAATGAAGGAAAAGTCCAAAGATGAGAGATTATATTTATATGGTTATGGCGTGCCTTCGGATGAACGAGCTCTGAATAGCAATAATAGATACGCTACATATATATTTGAAAATGAAATCATCCCCTATGCTGTAAGTTCCGGCGCGAGCCTTAAATATGCAGGATTTCAGTTATTTGATTTACCTTGGCCCGTTGAATTACTTCAAAGTATGGGTGAAGAACGTGTACGACTAAAGATAACTTTATCGTATTATATAGATCCTGCCCCAGGCGAAAAAGGAAAACTAAATCGTTATCGTTACCCAAGCTCCTCATTATATTTTGACTTAAAAGCCCCCACAGAATCTACAGAGAGCTTTATTGCTCGACACAATAAGTTAGAAGAAGCACCCAATACGGCAACTTCAGCTGCAGCACGCTGGGAGATTGGTGTTCGAAAAAGACAATCAGGTTCTATCCAGTCTGATTGGCTCGAATGTACAGCTATGGATTTAGCAGCATGTGGACAAATAATGATATATCCTGGTCCCGGATGGTGGAAAGAACAAAAGCTTGATAAAATAGAGAATATTATTAAATACGCTCTTGTAGTTTCAATAGAAACTACAGAAACTGCTATTTATGAAGAGATCGCTCAGATTATTGCGAATAAGATCCATACTGAAATTCAAATTTGATGTAATAATAGAAATTCTTATGCGGCAAGGGAGTACATTTACCACTCTAAGACGCTATTTCTTGGCTGCCTTAAGATATTGATTTTATTATCATAATTTATTTGCAAGTGAGGTCCAAAGACGTTTTTGCTTAATTCCAAACCAACTAGTCAAGAGTATATTGTATTATTTGTAAAATATTAGATAATTAGAGCTGACTTAGGATTCAAGGATAAGGGGTACAATGAGCTTTCAGGGGTGAGAGATGTGAAGACAAGTTCGTCGGAGATGGAAGCGATGTATTCGTTTCGTTTTTGGCAGAGGTGTCGGGAGGGCATGGTTGATTTATAAGTGTTGTGTGAGATGAAAAGCACTCGGTCTTGTGCGTATGCATCGAGGAATTTAGCAGGAATTACTTTATATATAGGACGCGCAAGGACACATATGATACCGCACCGACCTTTTAGAAGGATATCGAGTACTTCACGTTCCAAGTTGGAATGGAAACCGCTTACAATGACAATATCTTCACCAGACGCAACTACCGAAGCCCAATCAAGGGTCGGAAGCACAGAAAGAGGGGAGATTTTGCTTCCTGCAAGAAAGCCAATCTTTCTACGATTAAGCAGCGAAGTGTTCCCTATCGACTCCATTATTCCTCGGAATTAAGTTCATCCCCCAAGCGATATTTGATGTCAAAATTGATAATAAAATCAAGCTGTTCATCAGATAACTCAAAATGAGTAGCAACAATCTTATCAATGGAGTCGATGAAATTCTTAGAACGCCCCTGATGATACTCCCAATATACTACATTTCGATTGGTCGTTTGGTAATATGTGTCTTTCTTATTACTGTTATCTTCATAATCCTTATACAGAGCAAAAGCAGCTGATGCAAGATTCTCGTCAGAATACAATATGCTGGGACATGGGAATGCTGTTATCGTTCCTTTTGTCAGATTTCTGCAATCTGTGTTTGCAATGTAATCCCAATAAAATAAAGACGATGAGAGTAGTGCTGAAATATTTTCGGGTATAACATTATTCTTTAGTGAAATAATCTTTTCTGCCTTTACNTCTTCTAATTCACCATCGATATAGGTAATACTTTTAGTAGGCTTNACTAATAAGAAATAACCTCCTCCCGCGGCACGATANTATATTTTATTAGCGTCTCCCTGTAGATTCTCTATAGTTGTTTTAGTCGAATTGATATGACCCAAAATGTCACTTTCGACTGGCCTTGATATTTTGGGGATTGTAAAAGAATTAACAAACTTGGTGACGTCTACATATTGAGTCAAATCGAATAGGATATGTCTGTTACAGGTGTACCACCGATTGTATTTTGTTGAAAATATTGTCGGCACACAATTCTGGTTACGATGGGAAATAAATATAGAAGCACGAAGATGTTGCAACATTTCGAATAGTTTTCCCGGTCGGTCATCATAATTTGAGAAATACAGATATTGTGAATTAGATTTCATAATTTCTATCACCTTAGACATCCTCTTGGAACATGTAATTGCCACAGGGATAATGAAGGCGAACTTCCCGTTGGTTGCACCAATTCTAAATCCTCTTTCAATACAACACCCGTATAGATTCCCACAATCTCTTGATAGCAAATTATCAAAGCGATAATTTACATCTTTNCTAGGGAACTCAACATANGGAGGATTGCCGATAATNACATCGAAACCACCGTTGCCGTGGATGATGTNGTAGAACTCTGCAATCCAGTTGAACGGTTGATGAGACTTCAACCATTCGTCGTATGGAATATTAGATGCTGTTGCATTATAGAGATGATGATTGAGGGTATCATTCAGTTTTATNAGACGATTNCTCAAATCTTTCTTGGCGGCTATGAACTCTTCGTGCTTATCGGCTTCTTGTGTAAGTTGGAGGTGTTTGAATATCTTGAAAACCATAGAGACTTTGTTCATCTCCGCTTCTATGGTGTCGCGGTATTCCTGTGCGGCAAAGAGGTCGCCTTGATGGTCAGCATAAACAGACTCTGCATTGGCNTAACCAACAAGTGTGTTGCCACATCGAATGTTGAAGTCAATGTCGGGCAATGGGTCGAGACCAAGGTTGTCAGCTCGATAGTCAACATCTACCACTGCCACCATTTTCAAGAAAAGACGGAGTTTGGCAATTTCAGTGGCTTCTGCCATGATGTCAACGCCATATAAATTCCTTAAGATGATGGACTTGAAAATGAAGTAATGAATGTTTGAGCGGTACTTCGCTTTAATTTCCTGGAGCGCGGCTTTTGTCTGCTCTGATTTATTGGGATAATTTTCAAGCTTGTTGATGCAGTCGTAGTATAGAGGTTCGAGAATATTCATCGCAGCAAAGAGGAATGCTCCAGAGCCACATGTCGGGTCAAGGATTGTCACGCTACGNAAGGCATTGTAAAAATTGTAGACAAACGCCTGTGGCGNATCTTCTGCCGTGATAAGGTCATCGGCAAATGAACGGATGTCAAGATTGTATGTTATGAAGTCGTTGATTGAGGCAATCTCTCCGGCTTTGATTTTGCCAAGTATTGATTCGCAACGCTGAAGTCGCTCAATTGTCTCGCGCCAGATTTCAGTAGGTAATGCCCATGGCTCCGGAGTCCGGGTGTTCCAATCCTTACGCCGTTCCAACAATTCCGGTTTTGTGGTGTCAAGACCTATTGCAATATTGGACGGAATCCGTTCACGCCAATCAGGAGTATAACCATGCTTGACAGCATCAAAAATATATCNTTCGCCGCTTTCACGGAGTTTGTCCCAAACCCAACCATTGGGAGCAAACAGTTTTTTCATAGAGTCTGAACTCTTAGCAACCTTGTCNAAAAGGAACGGAAGAATGGTTGACCGACCAATATATTCGGTGATGTCCTCTTTGGTGTAATAGGCACCCATAGCTGCACGGTCATTGATATACTGCTCAAA
>WFMC01000078.1 GCA_009177205.1 Bacteroidales bacterium | reverse complement strand
AGTTTTNGGCCTCATTATTTTCCACAGCATTCAATATTTGTTGAGCNGCCTGCTTNCTCANCTCATTTTCCGCAGGTTGCTCCTGCTTATCCTGATTTTTATCTTTATTATCTTGCTTATCTTCTTGATCTTTATTTTGATCTTTATTCTGGTCTTGCTCGTTTTCTTGGTCTTTATTCTGATCCTTATTTTGGTCCTTATTATTATCCTGATTCTGTTGATCCTGCAATTTTAATTGTGCGATTCTCAAATTTCGACGCGCTTCATTAAAATTCGGATTCAATCTCAAAGCCTGTTTATATAACTGGATTGCTCCTGCATAGTCTTCAGATTCAAATTTAACATTTCCAAGATTATAGTTTGCTTTTGAACTCAAATCAGAGTTAGTTTTTCCCAATTTTGCTACATCAGACATTGAAGACACACCCTCTCTTATCAATTTTTGACTTAATGAATCGGTTTTTTCATTCTTCTCAGCCAATTTGAAGCAACCCAATGCCAGATTAAACTTTGCCACTGCACTTTCAGGCTGAATTTGAAGTGCTTTTCTATATTCCATCACTGCTTCCGCAAACTTTCCTTCCTTATATAATTTATTTCCGGAATTTATTGTAAGCCGCTCTTCACGCGTTGATTTTCCGTATGCAGAATTTTCGGAAAATGAAAATCCGAAGAAACTGATGAAAGCAATAATATAGAGTAAAGTCTGACTCATTTTATTTTTCATGATTCTCTTTTTTAAAGAATGTAATCTTGTCTAACCATCCGAATTTACTATCTACCACAAAAATGTCCAATAATATAAATATTATTGCCAAAATTGTGAAGAATCCGTATAGTTCATCATGCACGGCAGTGAAGCTACTTTCAAGAACGGTCTTGGACACCTTATCCATTTGCTTCTCAAGTTCTGAAAGACCGTTTTTATTAGAAGCATTCACATAGATGCCCCCACCTTGCCGAGCGATACTTATTGCCAAATCTTCATTTAGACGCGTAGCCACGGGTTCTCCGGTCTCGGGATTTATCATTACACCCTTACCTTCAGGAATCTGCACCGGAGTCTGACTCCCTACTCCTATTACGTTTATTTGAATTTTAGATTTGGCAGCCTGCTTAACAGCTTCCATAACTCCCTCAGTATCTTCCAATTCTTCAGCATCTGTAATAAGGATTATTGATTTACCGATGTCGGAAGATTCACTGAATGATTTGGTTGCCATCTCAATCGCTGCTGCAATGTTTGTTCCCTGATTAGGCACTTGGTCGGGAGAGATGCTGTTAAGAAATAACTTCGCAGACACATAGTCATTCGTGACAGGGATTAGGGTATAGGCATCACCTGCATATTCGATAAGTCCGACACGGTCTTCATTAAGTCTATTAATCAATTTTTCGAGCATTGTTTTAGCCACTCTCATCCTACTCGGTGAGCCGGGTTCATCAGAAGACGGCGCGGACATTGAGTTGGATGCGTCAACCGCAATGATGACCTCTATTCCTTCTTTCACCGTATTCTCATTCTTTACTCCTCCCCAGGGACGGGCAAGAGCCAAAACAATCATTGTGAATGCCAGAAGTTGAAGCATTAATTTCACCGGCGGTTTATAGGGTGAAAACAGAGGCATCAACCGGCTTAAAGAAGATTCTTTGCCGAAAAGTCTTAATTTCTTTTTTCTTGCTATGCGAGCCACTATATAAAGAAAAATATAGAGTGGCACACCGATGAGCAAAAATAATATGTAAGGATAAGCGAAACTCATATCAGTTTGATTCCAAAGTATTGTTTAACTTTTGAAAATGTAAGGATTATGGAATTCTTCTGAGAACCGTATAGCGCAAGAGCATTGATAACGCATAGCATATAAACGCCCACAATACCCAGGGGAAAAACACTTCATCTGTTCGGGTGAAATTCTCAACATCAAGTTTGGTCTTTTCCAAAGAATCTATTTCATGGAATACCTTTTGAAGCATCTTTTCATCTTTCGCCCGAAAGAATTTTCCACCTGTTTCTGAAGCTATTTTTTTCAAAGAGGCTTCATCAATTTTAGTCTCAAGAGTGGTGGTAGAGAACCCATAGGGATCCGTAATTTGGATTGTCCCATTCGTTCCGACACCGATTGTGTAGACCTTTATTCCGTTTTGACGTGCAATTTGGGCAGCTGTGAAGGGAGGGACTTCCCCGGCATTGTTTGTGCCATCGGTCAGAAGAATTATACTCTTGGACTTTGCTTTGCCGGAAACGAGGCGATTTACTGCACTCGCCAAGCCATCGCCTATTGCTGTGCCATCATTCAAATCTCCCAACCGGACATTTTGCAGTGTATTAATAACGGCAGCCCTGTCATAGGTCAATGGCATGAGAGAGAGGGATTCTCCGGCAAAAACCACGAGACCCAGATTGTCGTTGGAGCGTTGGTTAACAAATTTAATTGCAACATCCTTTGCCGCTTCAAAACGGGATGGCTGGAAATCTTTTGATGCCATAGAACNGGNAATNTNCAACGCAAGNATAATGTCANTCCCTTCNACATGAGAAGTGCGCTTGGAATCGTAGGTNTGCGGACGGCACAAAGCAATAATCAAAAAACCTAATGCTGCTAATTTCAGGAAAAAATTAAACTTCAGAAGATATTCTTTCCAAGACATCGGCATCTTGGCAAAAGGAGCCAATGAAGACAACTCCATAGACGGAGTGGAATTCTTATTTTTTTTAAAATACCAAATCAATAAAGGTATATATATAAGAAACAGAAGCAATAACCACGGATATTTAAAAGTCACGACTCACCCCCTTTCCTCTTATTTCTCTTTTTATCGGAAATCTTCAATTTATGTTTTTCTGAAACTGTGGTTTTTTCTTTACCGGAATCGTCCAAAGACATATTGGCAGAATCTGTCGTGACGCTTTTCTTATTTGCAATATCCGCACCGGACTCATCTGCTTCAACTGGTATTGTAGATTCTACAAATGCCACGGCATTTTCAAAGGCTTTGACGTTATCATCAGGAAGAGGACGAACCATAGCAAATTTAACAAAATCTGCCATGTCAAGTATCTGACTCATTCT
Source organism: Bacteroidales bacterium (assembly GCA_009177205.1). Lineage (GTDB taxonomy): Bacteria > Bacteroidota > Bacteroidia > Bacteroidales > Muribaculaceae > Lepagella. The sequence goes on along the minus strand of WFMC01000078.1, from coordinate 10,483 downwards.
TGCTCTATTCGCTTTCAACGTTGAGTCTTCAGCAAGTTTAGCCATAATTTGTCGAGATGTCATTTCCATTGCTTTGATGCCGAATCTTGCATCAAGATAACTTCTCAAGATATCGGTAAGGATAGTATAAAATTCTTTTTCTTGTCCGGTTTGCCACAAGTTCTTATTCTTCAAACGTTGCAAACGTTCGAGGGCTAAAATATGAGGAGGGACTTGCGGCTTAGACGGCAAAATTGTACCTTCCTTTTTATACCTGAAGAAAAGCCAGATGCCGACACCAATCAACGCTAAAGCCAGCAGTATGATCCACCNATCTTAATAATATAGCCAATCTGGGAGATTATCAAAAATGGATTTATCTTCAGGTTCGGCAACCTCCGTCATANGCGAAATTTTATCATTTGCCGTAACTTTTACGGGAACGACATTAAGCATCAACGACTTTGAGAAGGCAGAATCTCTGCCGCTGACGAATACAAATTCAGGAAGTTTATATGTGCCCGAATCAAAAACCTGCACAGGCACCTGATAATTAATCTGGATGCGTCCCGAACCGATTGAAGTCGTGTCAATTTTGATATCGGAGCCTAATTCTATCGTATCATTAAGCAGAGTGGCATACCCTATCTCCAATATATTTTTAAATAAGGGAAAATTACCTTTGATGCCCTCATCTTGCACTATCTCCAGGTGCAATTTATTGATGGTTCCCATCAACATTGTTGTGGAATCCAGTTTGGCATTGAGCATCAATTTTCCGGCATTGGCATTGCCGAAGACCGAAAGTAGAAATAAAATATTTAAAAATAGATATTTTGCTTTCATATAATTTTATTTCATCCGGAATTTTGAAATAAATAAAGAAGAATAGACTTTGGATTAAAAAATTATCTCATTGCTTTTCTTCTGAAGACTCCTAATAGAGCCTTTACATAATCGTCATCGGTGCGAATTTGAGCCAAATCAACTCCGCTCCTCATTGTGGCATCATTTAAAAATTGTTGGTGTTCATACCACGCTTTTTCGTAGGCTTTTCTGACCATTTTAGATGATGTATCTATCCATCTGACTTTTCCTGTCTCCAGGTCAGAGACGTGCATGAGCCCTATGTCAGGCAATTTTGCATCACGCTCGTCATACACTTGCACCGCAGTCAGTTCATGACGCTTATTTGCCAAAGTCATTGAATGTGAATAATTGTGAGAGTCGATAAAGTCGCTTAACAAAAAGGCTGACGCTCTTTTTTTGATAACATTGGTCATAAACTCCAAAGCGACATTTATATCTGTCCCCCTGCTTTCGGGAGTGAAGTCAATGATTTCACGAATTATCAGCAATATATGCTTTTTCCCCTTCTTCGGCGGAATGTATTTTTCTATTTTGTCGCTAAAGAATATTACTCCTACTTTATCATTATTCTGGAGGGATGAGAACGCAAGAGTAGCGGCAATTTCAGCCATCATCTCTTTCTTTACTTCACCCACGGCACCGAAATCTTCACTACCGCTCACATCAATGAGAAGCATTAAGGTCAGTTCCCTCTCTTCTTCATAGACTTTGATATATGGTTTGTTATGACGGGCAGTAACATTCCAATCAATGTCTCTTACATCATCTCCGGGTTGATATTCCCTGACTTCTGAAAAAATGACGCCTCTTCCCTTGAACGCAGTATGATATTCACCCGCGAATATATTTTGGCTTAATCCGCGTGTTTTAATTTCAATTTTCCTAACCTTTTTAAGTAATTCTTTTGCGTCCATAGAACAGAGATTATCAAGGAACTTTTACTTTGTCAAGAATTTCAGTGATTATTTCGTCAGAATCAATGTTATTGGCTTCAGCCTCATAAGTCAAGCCGATTCTGTGGCGCATTACATCATGACATACAGCACGAACATCCTCCGGAATTACATATCCTCTTCCCTGCAGGAACGCGTATGCTTTTGATGCTTTTGCCAATGAAATGGACGCACGCGGTGAAGCCCCATATTCTATTAAATCTTCAAGATCTTTCAAATCATATCTTTGAGGTTGGCGAGTAGCAAAAACAATATCGACAATATAATTTTCAATCTTTTCATCGATATAGATTTTTTCTACAATCTTTTGAAGTTCCAATACCTCCTCTTTCCTTACAACTGAATGAAGCTCATCCAAAACACCGGAAATGTTTTGACGAATAATATCCTTTTCCTCTTCGCGAGTAGGATATCCAATTACAACCTTAAGAAGGAAACGGTCGGTTTGTGCTTCGGGAAGAGGATATGTACCCTCTTGCTCAATCGGATTCTGAGTAGCCATCACCAAGAATGGTTTGTCTAAAGTAAAAGTTGTATCACCGATTGTCACCTGGCGTTCCTGCATGGCTTCCAATAATGCACTTTGCACTTTTGCCGGAGCCCGGTTGATTTCATCGGCAAGTACAAAATTTGCAAAGACAGGTCCCTTTTTAATTTCAAAACTCTCTTTCTTAATGCTGTAAATTAAAGTTCCTATAACGTCAGCCGGGAGCAAGTCGGGAGTAAACTGTATCCTATTATATTTAGCGTCCACGAGAGTGGCGAGGGTTTTTATTGCTAAAGTTTTAGCCAAACCGGGCACACCTTCAAGCAGAACATGTCCATTTGCCAATAATGCGATTAATAATGAATCAATCAGGTGTTGTTGCCCCACAATTCTTTGACGCATTCCGTTGCGAATCAAACTTAAGAAATTGCTCTTTGAGGCTATAAGTTCGTTGAGTTCTCTGATATTAATAGTTTCACTCATGACCTTTTAATTTTTAAAATTGTGTTAGTCATTAATAGTTTATAAATAATAGTGCAAAAATAACTATTTATTTATTAACATTTCTTAAACCAATGTTAAACAAATTTAAAATGCTTGCCATCCTTGCGCTTTTATCGGGAATTCTTGTCCATCACGCGTTACCATTGCTGCACCCAAAGAGGGTTTAGTGATATAGCCTATCATTGTGATCCCTTCGAGTTTCTCTATTTTCTCTTTATCGGTTAAAGGCACAGTGAAAAGGAGTTCATAATCTTCTCCACCATTCATGGCTGCCGTCACTAAATTCATATTCAACTCTTCAGCCATTACTGCCGTCTGATAATCAATCGGTATTCTGTCTTCATAGATTCTGCATCCAACATCGGATGATTTGCAAATGTGCAGGAGTTCGGAAGATAACCCGTCACTTACATCCATCATGGAAGTAGGAATAATGCCGGATTCATTTAATTTTTCAATTATATCTTTTCTTGCTTCCGGTTTTAATTGACGTTCCAATATATATTCTTTTCCTGAAAAGTCGGGTTGAAAATCAGGATTGCCGCTCTCTGCAGCTACTTTGTTTTCTCTTTCAAGCAATTGAAGTCCCATATAAGCTGCCCCCAAATCTCCGGAAACACAGATTAAATCCGTCTCTTTGGCTCCTGAGCGTTTCACAGCCTTCCCCTTTTCAACTTCACCTATACATGTAATACTTAGCACAAGACCTGTTTGAGAGGAGGAAGTATCTCCCCCCACAAGGTCAACGCCATAGGTCTCACAAGCCAATTTAATACCGGCGTATATCTGTTCAAGATGTTCCACGGCAAAACGGCTCGAAACGCCCATTGACACTGTCAGTTGTTTGGGTGTTCCATTCATGGCATATATGTCACTGAAATTGACAATTGCAGCTTTATAACCCAAATGTTTCAACGGAACATATCTAATATCAAAATGAATCCCTTCGAGCAACAGGTCTGTCGTTATGAGAACCTCTTTACCTTCCGGCACATCAATAATTGCAGCATCATCGCCAATTCCTAATATACTTGATGAATTTTTAAGGGGGAACTCCTTTGTGAGATGATGAATTAAACCGAATTCTCCGAGTTGAGATATTTCGGTAAGTTTATTATTTTCAGCCATTTCCTTTTTTTATAAAATATTGAAAGGGAGCAATTGCCGATGCCCCCTTCCATTATAACGTTTTTTTCTTCAACTGAGTTTACTTTATACCCTACCTACGAGTTCTGTTATTATTTGAGTCATTACCGGCTGAGCTTTTACCGCTGCCTTCTGTACCTCTTCATGTGTCGGAACCTCTTTTATATCCTTGCCTCCAAGATCCGTAATGACCGAAACGCCAAAGACCTCCATATCCGCATGCTTTGCGACAATAACTTCGGGGACAGTTGACATTCCCACAGCATCACCACCGATGATACGGAAATATTCATATTCAGCAGGTGTTTCAAAAGTGGGTCCGGGAGTGCCAACATAAACGCCATGCATTAAACGGATTCCCTCTTTTGCCGCGTATTCATCAGCTATCTTTATTAATCTATCCGAATAAGGTTCAGTCATCGCCGGGAAGCGTGGACCTAATTCTTCATAATTTTTACCTCTCAATGGATTTTCAGGGAAAAGATTAATATGGTCGGTTATAATCATTACGTCACCTACCATAAATNCTTTATTCATTNCTCCGGCTGCATTGCTTACAAACAGAGTCTTGACACCTAATTCTTTCATTANTCTGACAGGGAACGTTACTTGCTTCATATCGTAGCCTTCATAATANTGGAAGCGNCCTTGCATTGCCATGATATATTTGCCACCCAAAGTGCCGAATATTAATTTGCCGGNATGGCCTNCAACTGTGCTTACCGGGAAATTAGGGATAATATGATAATCCAATNCTTTGGATATTTCAANTTTGTTGACCAAATCTCCCAGACCTGTACCTAAGATTACTGCAGTATCGGGGCAGTTGCCAACTTCATTGCGAATAAATGCGGCTGTGTCGCGTATAAGTTCTAAGTAATTCTTTTCCATATCTTGATATCAGATTTAATTTTGTTCTTTATTAACTTGTATCTTATGAGTCTGCTCAAATTCGTGATTTACCGATCTTTTAGAAGTCTTCTTCAAAATGTCGCGACCTCATGGAAATCGTGTCATCCGTAATATTCTCCTGCGCGTTCTCACTTCGTACACTCTCGCCGAGAGGAACCCCGACATTTGTCATATCTCCCAATTTTAATTCTTCAAGAATGTCTTCTATCAAATTGTTTTCATGCCCATATACTCCTGAAAGCATTTTCACGCTTATCGGCTGATAGAATATAAATGGTTTTAATTCTTGGGGAAAATAGGGATTATGAAGAAGCCTTACGGCATCTTTTTCAGTCGTAATGATTAATTTACGCTCCCCTTGCATTGATTTGAACTTTTCCTCTATCCTTTTCAGATCTTTGCGTGTGAAATTATGATGATCGGCAAAATGTTCAATTTTCTTTCTGAACGGATATTTATTGAAATGCCTTACGAAATAGCGAGGATGTGCAATGCCGGTCAATAAAATTACTGAATCATTACGGGTTAAGGAATAGAGATTTGCAGAATAGGGCGCTTCTTCCGGAAAAACAGGTTTTAATTCTTCATAACGATAACCGGAAAAATAAATTTTTTGAAATTTCATTAAATCCAATTCTTTGGTTACAATTCTGAAATCAATCGGATTTAAAGTCTCCGGACACTTAGTTACTATAACTTTGTCCGCTCTGTTAATTTCATGCTTGGATTCTCTCAATCTGCCCAAAGGAAGCAAATGGTCTTTCCCAATCGGTCTGCCATATTCCATTAAAAGAATTGAAATGCGGGGCTTGACCCAACGATGCTGAAAACTGTCGTCGAGGATAATTAAATCCAAATCAGGAAACAGCTGAAGCAAACGAGAAATACCGGTTTTACGACTCTCGGAGACGGCAACTTTAACTCTGCTCCCGAATTTGTTGTAAATCTGCCAGGGCTCATCGCCGATAGAATCGGGAGTACTTTTGGAGTTGGCAAGCAAAAAACCTTTTGTTTTTCTCTTATACCCCCTGCTTAAGACTGCAATCTTATGTGCACCCGAGAGTTGAGAAACTATATATTCGGTATGAGGTGTTTTCCCGGTTCCTCCAACTGTAATGTTTCCAACGCCTATCACCGGTATATCAAATTCAACTTGCGGAAGAATGCCGGAATCAAACATTTTATTTCGAACCCACATAACACTCCCGTACAGCCAGGATGCAGGGGTCAGCAAATATGTTAATATTTTATCAAGGGTGGTTTTCAAAATTTCTATCCGCAAAAAATATCTCACGCTAATAACGGCAAATATAATATAAATAAAATTGCCTGCAAAATATGCAAGCAATTTTTATTCAGTTTATTTTACTTTTTATATTAGAATGTTTGATTAATTGAGTCTGAGTTGCAAATTCTGCATGAGGGCTTGTTCGTTTTTGCGTCTCAACACATTTCCGACTTCCACTGCTTCCACTGCCTCAGGACACATTTTCATTGNCTNTTTGATNAGNGCTANGTGAGTNTCAGATTGNATGCTTATTCTANCCATATNCNNGAANCCGNGTTCCATTTGAGGATANTTGGATATTTTCAATTTTTCACCCTCTTTGCATTGACCTTTCACCCATTTTATAGCTGAATCCAAATCTCCGAGTTCATCAACAAGACCCAATTTCAAAGCCTTTTGACCATCCCAGACACGACCTTCCGCTATTTCACGAACTCGTGCCGGCTTCATCTTCCTGCCGGTTGAAACACGGTTGATANANTCTTCGTAACCCTTCTCGATATATTTTTGCAATACACCCTGCTGTTCGGGGGTAATTTCCTCAAAAAAGGTCGGGAAATTTGCATTTGGATTGGTACTTACCGTCTGAGGAGTAATACCGATTTTTTGTGCTAATTCTTTCGCATTGGGGAATAAGCCGTATATACCTATTGAGCCGGTAATGGTTGTCGCATCTGCAAATATTTTATTGGCATGACATGAAATCCAATATCCTCCGGATGCAGCATAATCTCCCATTGAAACTGCCAATGGCTTACCTTTTTTCTGGAAATATGCCAGTGCTTCAGCAATTTGCTCACTACCAAACACTGAACCACCGGGAGAATTAACTCTCAAAACCATCCCCTTGACCTTATCATCATCGGCAAGTGAAGTTATGACCGGCACCAGAACCTCACAGTTTATCCCATTCTTCGTGCCTTCTCTAATTTCACCTGTAGCATATAATACGGCAACTCTGTCACTCGTCTCAGACATAACATCCTCAAGTTTAACCGTAGAAAGTAATTCGGGAGCCACAAAATTCAGTTTCTCTTTATCTATATTTATCGCCTTTGCAATTCTCTCATCCATCGAGCGTTCGTAGACAGCCTTATCAATTAGTTTATTACTTACTAAGAAATCCGCTTTTTTAANNGTAAGATATTCATCGCTNACAAGTCGGTTTAATTNAGTTGCCTTAATCTTTCGGGAACTTGCCATTTNATCCAACAAAACATTCCAGATATTGACAAACAGAGTGTCAAGCTGANCTCNANCCGGCGCACTCATTTCATTTGAAATAAAGGGCTCTACAGCGGATTTATAAGTACCTACTTTGGCAACCTGGAATTTTATTCCGATTTTATCAAACAAGTTTTTCATGTATAAACTTGTTCCTGTCAAACCGGTTAATGCCAAACTACCTTCAGGATTTAAAAAAAGACTGTCGGCTACAGTGGCAACATAATAATCTCCGTTGCTCATTCCGTCAGCGTACGCATAAATTTTCTTCCCTGAAGATTTGAAATCTTTTAATTCCTCACGAAGAGCATGAAGAGTAGCAACTCCGGCTGATAAACCGCCACACTTAATATAGATCATGTCTATATCCTTGTTAGTCTTTGCCTCCCTTATGGCATTAATCAAGGTAGTCAATGTCTGAACTGAGCCGAAATCACCATTTATTATGGTCATATAGTCTACGTCGGCAGGCATTTCCCGCTCCTCTATCACACCGTTAAGTTCCAACGTCAATACGGAGTGTTTCGTTAAATTGCCGGAGGTTGACATCTGACTGACACCGAATTTTCCGATAAGGCTTATCACAACCAAGACGGCGACAACACCAAATAAAACAATTGCTATCCAGGCTCCTACGAAGGAGGAAAGAGAGTTTAAGAAAAACTTTTTTAACATACTCAAAGACTTGCAATTAATGACTTAATTTCTTCTCCTAATGCTTCAGCCTTTTCCATAGTGGAAGCCTCACTGTAGATACGGATGATCGGTTCAGTATTTGATTTGCGCAAATGTACCCAGCAATCAGGGAAATCTATCTTCACTCCATCAATATCATTAATCTCCTCATCCTTGAAATGATTCTTGGCTGCCTCAAGCACTGCGTCAACATTAACATCCGGTGTCAATGTAATTTTATTTTTAGCTATGCAATATTGGGGATATCCGGCTTTCAACTCAGTCATTTTCTTTCCGGATTTTGCCAGTAAAGTCAGGAATAAAGCCACACCTACCAAAGCATCTCTTCCGTAATGAAGTTCAGGATAAATAACTCCGCCATTACCTTCACCGCCGATAATAGCACCGGTCTCTTTCATTTTAGATACTACATTAACTTCACCCACAGCTGCTGCATTATATTCGCATCCGTGATTGCGTGTAACGTCTCTCAAGGCTCTTGAAGAACTTAAATTGGACACGGTAGAGCCCGAAGTATGACTCAAAACATAATCGGCTACAGCAACAAGAGTATATTCCTCAACAAACATTTCTCCGTTTTCCATAACTAATGCCAAACGGTCAACGTCGGGATCCACCACAATTCCGCAATCGGCATCAGTATTACGCACAACATCAGATATCTGTGTCAAATTCTCCGGAATCGGTTCGGGAGTATGAGCAAATTTTCCATTAGCCTCACAATTGAGTTCAATCACATTCTTAACACCTAAAGCCTTAAGCAATTTGGGAATTACTATACCCCCTACTGAATTAACAGCATCTACCACCACTGTGAAGTTTGCATTCTCTATAGCTTTTTTATCCACAAGAGGAAGATTCAAGACTTTCTCTATATGACGCTCATCGTAAGTTTCATTTTTATATTCCGCGCCCAAATCATAAACATCTGCAAAGGAGAAATCCTCTTTTTCAGCAATTGAGATAATCTCTTTTCCTTCAGCATCTGAAAGAAATTCACCTTTTGAATTTAAAAGTTTCAGGGCATTCCATTGAGTTGGATTATGAGATGCAGTGATAATTATACCGCCCTGCGCTCCCTCTTCCGTAACTGCTATTTCAGTTGTCGGAGTTGTGGCAAGCCCAATATTAATTACATCGGCGCCCATTGACATTAATGTGCCACAAACGAGTTGGTTTACCATTTTACCTGATAGTNTGGCATCTNTACCAACNACNATTTTNATTTTTTTATCAGGATAAGAANGTTTTATAAATTCAGCGTAAGCTGCTGTAAACTTCACGATGTCAANTCCTCCGAGNCCTTCTCCGNAGCNACCGCCGATTGTGCCGCGAATACCGGAAATTGATTTTATTAATGCCATAACAATATCTGAAATTCAGTAATTTTTATGTTTTATTAATATTCTGGTTTATAGTATTTTATATTTATGATATAGGGAATGCAACTACTCTGATCGTCAGGGAACCCATAATATGACCTTAACACAAGGTTAACTTCAGAATAATATCCCAGATAATCCATCGGAACCTGAATTCCCGATCCGAATTGTGCGGAACTTGGATAGACAGTGTTCCCTTTGAAAAAAGATGTGAATCCTGATGAGGAAAGATTATCCATATTTCCCATCCACGGGGGATTCGAACCTTCATACATCTGCTTTATATTTTTACGATTATAACGGAAATACACCCTGTCACCGACTTTTGGNTGGTCTTCANGATCTCCGGCATTTATCACCTGCAAGTATAAATAGCCATCATCATCNATTCNATAGAAAGGAGCATCATTGCCAACTTCATAACTCCCGTCGGNCGGAAAAGAAGTTTCAACTCTATGTTGNGNTAAAAACCAATTAACCGATTTTTCCTCAGCCTTAAGCAAATCGGAATAACTCTCCGATTTGTCGCAAGAAATCAATGATGCCAGCAACATCATTGCAACTGCAAAAAGAAAGGAATTTCTAATTTTCAACATATTTATTATCGTTTCCTGCTTTAGATTGTTATTCAATTTTTTCAAGTTTTTCGGGCAAATATGCCTTATAATTTGGTAAAGATGAGATCAATAACTCCTCACACTCTTCAAGTCTACCATGAAATTCAGCTCCGGCAGCCATAATATGCCCACCGCCTCCAAACAGATCTTCACAAATTTTTGACACAGGAAAATTATCCACACTTCGCGCCGAGATTTTGATGCAATCTTCATCTTCCCTTAAGAAGACTGAAAATACGATACCTCTTACATTTAAGGGCATATTTACCAATCCCTCGGTATCTNCGCGTNCATANTGATATTNTTTCAGTTCATCTTTGTCAAGAGTTATCAGAGTGCCGTGCACATCTTCAAATATCTGCATCTTTTTTGAAATCGCGTATGACTGAAGTTTTAATGAAGAAAGCGACTGAGTCAATAAAGCC
>WFMC01000077.1 GCA_009177205.1 Bacteroidales bacterium | reverse complement strand
ATAAATATAAGGTTGTTATTCCTGCCGGTATGATAACCGTGAATTATAAGCCTATCAGATATTTTGTATCTCCTGAATGGTCTATAGAATTGGAAGGTGATGCGCCTACTGAAGTTGTACTTGAAAACTGCTCACTGCCGGAAAACTCTGAATTGAGTGAACTTTCAAGTGTCCAGTGGACATTCAAAGGTGGATTCACGTTAGATGCCGGTAAGAGTGTAATGTTAAAGTACACTTACAAATCAAGTAGCGGACAAGAGGAAGGAATGTCTTTTATTTGTCCTACTACTATTGCAAATTATGGTAGCCAAACAATCGTCGTCGCCTATCTTCCGGCAAGCGAAAATGGAATGGGGTATCAGTTTAATCCTAAGTATAACAATTATGAGATAATCTTCCCCGAAGGTCTCATCTATTACGAAGGAGATCCGAATATCAAAAACTCGGAAATGGTCTACACCATTATCCCGGTTGCTAAAGCGGAAACGCAGTATGTAAATCTCAGCCTGAATGTTTATGGGGCAGTTTCTTCAACAAATAAGGTAGAGAAGGACAAGCCGTTTACATTCACTTTAGAACCTGCTGATAATTGGAAAGTTGAGTCAGTGATGCACGGTGATAAAGTTCTTTCTGATAAGAACGGAGTATATGAAACAGAACCGCTCAACGAAGATGCAGACATCCGCGTAAATCTTGATTATGCCGGAACATGGGCTGACTATTCCGAAACCACCGGCATATGGACTGTCAAAGACAGCAACATCCGCATCTTCAGCGATAGCCAACACATTGTAGTTGAGGGTGTAACTCCCGAAAACGAAATCAACGTGTATAGTGTTGCCGGTCTGCATATCAACTCCACAAGAGTTACAGACGGAAACGACAGAGTGCGTATTTTAGTTGCTCCAAATCAGTACTATATCGTAACCGTAGACGGCATAGCAGCCAAGATAAAACTGTAATGTTCCCCGAATCGAACTCTCATTTTTAAAAGTTTGGTTAATACTAAAGATGAAAGCAGTGATGGGCGCGATACCCGCGCCCATTACTTAAACTTTTTTGTTTGATGATTAATTTTACTGACCTATTATGAACGAATTTGAATTTGATGATGAGACTATCATTCAGTNGNNTGGAACCGAAGCTGCGGAAGACGAGGACTTTACTCGACTTCAATCCTATNATGTNAAAAATANGACACATAGAAACCTNACATCAAATTTANCTATTAGACTATTAGTAGGTNATAANGGCATTGGTAAANCCGCAATTTTTCAAATTGCCCATAACGAAGATTGCAGTCTTAATAAGGTATCTATTATTATACATCCTGATGATGTTTCTCAATTAGGAGTGGAAGTTGAGGACTTTCGTCAAATGATAAGAGATTGGAAAGAAGGTCTTATTGAGATAATTGCATCTAAAGTTCTGGAGAACTTAGGTATTCAAATGGATAACGAAGTAATTCAAGCAGGTGTAAGAGGTGTCGGTAGAATTGTTAATTTTTTAACTCAAGTCTTCAAGATAAAAATTAATGAAAATGTTAATTTACAACCGGCTAATAAAGAGATAATAGCCAGATTCTTAGTTGACCAAAATATTATTGTATATATTGATGACCTTGACCGTGGTTGGGAAGGTAATAAACAGGATATTCAAAGAGTTTCTGCTCTATTAAATGCTATTAGAGATTTATGTAATGCTAATAAGGGTTTAAAATTCAGAGTATCACTTCGTGCTGATGCGTATTATTTGGTTCGTACCTCAGATGAATCAACGGATAAAGTGGAAAATTATGTAGTATGGCATAATTGGACTAATTTCGATATTTTATTGNTGNTGANTAAAAGAATANAGGCGTTTNTTGATNGAGAATTTAATCCAAAGGNTTATAGAGGNGTCTCTTTTGAANAATTAGCAAANTTTNTAGATNCAATATTTTCTCNGACNTTTNAGGGTGTCGGGAAATGGTGTANTGCTCNTACATATAAAATTTTGATATCATTAATCAGGAAGAGACCTCGTGATTTAGTAAAATTATGTTCGCTCGCGGCTAAAAACGCTTACGATAAAGATTCTGCTATAATAAGTACAGAAAATCTAAAAGCTGTTTTTTCTGAATACTCACAAGGTAGGCTTCAAGATACCATCAATGAGTATCGTTCAGAATTGCCTGACATCGAAAGACTTTTGTTAGGTATGAAACCTAATAGAACCGAAGTAAAAGAAAACACAGGATGGATATATTCCACAGCTGATCTTCGAAATAAAATTTTCAATATAATTCAAGGAGGAGAATTCTATTTTAAAAATGGCTCTAAGGCAACGGAAAAGACATTGGCACAATTTATGTATAAAATAAATTTCCTTACTGCAAGGAAAACTTTAAAAAACGGAACCATTGCACGAGCCTACTTTGAGGATAAACAATATATAGCATCTACAGTTGCTGATTTTGGATTTGAATGGGAAATTCACCCTGCTTTCAGATGGGCACTTTCGCCAGAGGACGATGATAANCCAACCNNGCAGNTTGATTTATCTGATGAAGGTTAAAATTCTANACAGGATTGCCATCACAATCTTATTTCTGAATGGTGCTTATTAATATGTATTGACAATGTTAAAGGCATTTGAAAAAGAAATGGTGAGCAAAAAATAGATCTCGCAAAATGAGAACTTTGAAGTCAAGTAACAGTACTCTACAAAATAAACCTTTCCGTCTGAGACAACCGAACTCTTTATGCAGAGTGAGTGGAAATGTCAATCATACGAGGATTAACAATAGTGTTCTTTATTCTGTTTCATTTAGTCTCAGAACGCAAATCCACATCACTTTGCAAGGTCAGCCGGAAAGGCGAGAGGGAGGAACGGCACCACACACCGCCACTCCCTCTTTCCTTATTCAAACATCACTAATACGAGCACTATTAAAGACACTATTTTAAGGTTCAAAACCTCCATATTGAGCATTTCCACCTTCAAAACCCTCAAAAAAAGCACTTTTAACACCTATAAAACACAATTTCTCAACAAATCTTGCGTTTAATCCAATAAAATTAACTACCTTTGCACAGTATTCATCGCGCGCACGCGTAATTAGTTCGTAGC
>WFMC01000116.1 GCA_009177205.1 Bacteroidales bacterium | reverse complement strand
GTCAATCTTTGACTTGCGATAACTTGCCTTACCCGATGGTGTAGATGTTCGTTTTATCAAGTTGGCATAGTAAGCATTATCTTTCTTTTTTGCTTCACGCTCTTTTGCAATGGATGCCCGAAGGTCAATAATACGTTTCTTGTAGTATTCTTTGCTCATGGTAAGACAGTAAGTTTATATGTGTCCGAGATGCGTTCCCAAACACATTTGTTTTCTTTGATTGATTTCTCCTTGTTGATTTGAAACACACCGACAAAGCGATAGGTATTCATACCAAGCCAATCTGTATATTTCAGGAATGTTATCCGCTTTTCGTCTTTGTTAAGATAGCTTTTCATGTGGCCTTCTCGTTCTGATTCCGCTTTGGGATACTCGGTTATCGTTAACTTGTCGGCCGACAGTTCGTTGCGCCAATTTGCATGATGCGTGTTAGGCCACCATACGTATTCTTCTTTTCCTTTATTGGGCACGCGTACTCCCGAGGCTCTCAAAAAACCTCTATGTTTAGGAACGGTTCCGAAAATGGCGGCAATATCATCTATGGTGTTTAGTGATACATTATCTTCTACCTTAATGTAGCCTCTGTGTCGCACTTCTTCGGGTGTGTCTATGCCTTTCCACTGAATAAGGTGTGTTTCGCTTATTCTTTCCCTTATGAATTCAATAATCATATCGGTGCGCTGATTGAGCTCTTCAAGGGTACAAGCAACAGCGTTACCATTTACCACATTGTAGCAATCAATGACTTTTACATCTACATATTCCGATATTTCGGCATTGCGAATGTTGTCGGCTTCTTGATTTTGGTAGTGGGCTGGTTCATTTATTTCCACCACAAGATTGATTTGCGGCAAATATAAGTCAGCAAGAGCATATTTTCCCTCTTTCCGTACTACATACTGNTGAAATACGAAATGGATATCGGTATTGTCAAGAGCATTCCAAATNCGATGAATTACANAACTTTCCAATCTCTTGTGTGAGATTTTNGAGAGGGCGCGAGTNATGTAATCTAACTTGTAGTCCATATTCATTNGGNTNATACCTACGCACGAAAAAAGAGCGACAGNCAAAACTTTTTCCTCATTTGCTTTCGTGGGTTCTGGTAAACCTTTTGCCCAAATAAGTAAAAAGCAGTCTGCGCCCTTAGCGGGTACAAACCAACATTTTGACTTATTATTTGGGGCTTTGAAATTTACCAGATTTACGAAAGCCAAATAACTTGTCTAAAAGTCATGTTTGAAATATGTCTTGTTTAGTCTTTCTGTTTCTTGCTTTGGTGGATTTTAGTTGAATAATTCGCAAATTAAGCAAAAAATTTGAACATATGCAAGAGCATATCGCAGAACTGCTTAGAAATTATGTCGCTACATCATAAAAATACCCACTCGAAGAATATCTCCAAGTGGGTATTGTTATGTCAATGTTGATTTATTAGCTATTATTTCTATACCAGCTAAGTTCAGCCACCTGCCCATTGGTTCGGTCAGGCTCTAATATATTATTCTCTTTTACCCTGCGTTGAGCAATTCTTGAAATGGGTTCAGCATCTTCTTTATTTTGCATACCTTTTCCCTTCTTTTTAATAGAATGGAATGTGCCATCAATATTCATCCTTATATCCCATCCATTAGCTATATGTTTTAAATGAAAATGAGGAAACTTTTTATAACCGCCCTCTCCTTTTACATATACATAGTATACATCCGAGTTAAGGTTAGACTTCTTATTACCCTTTTCTCCTAAGTTTATTTGTACCATTTCATTAAGGCACATTGCCTGGTTAAGAGACTGAACCAAATCATTGCTTTGTGATGTCCCTTCAAGAGNTTCTCTAAGTGATTTATATTTATCCATAATTTTGAGTTTAATATTTATAGTTAATTATACTGCGTATTCTGTGATTTGTTGCAAATCACAACCTTAAAATATGTTAAATACATTTTAGACCCATGTTTTCACACTCTCTATGAAATCTCATATCCTCTTGACGATACATCAATTCTTCGACATCATTGGTTTTTAAGCAGATTTCACAATATTCCAATCTACGGCTCGGTGTACGCAAACAGTCAATAAACCGCTCACTGTCTGTCAGTTCTCTTGTGTTATAGTGATAAACGAACTCTTCGCAATACTTATACAGATGCTTGGAAGTAACAAGGTGGTAGATACCGATTATACCTCGTTTGAGTATACTCCAAAATCCCTCTATAGTATTGGTGTGATAGCTTCGCTCATTGACATACTGACTTAAGTTATGTGCAACCGTTTCATGGAGAAATCTCTTGTGTACGTCGTTGTACCCTTTCCAGCAGTCGGAAATAATGCGTATGCCGGACTGAGCAAGTTCATCAATAATGCCTTGAAGGGTTTTCTTAGATGCGTTAGGTATTACTTGGGCATGAACCTTGCCGTTCGATACCATGCCGAAGACGGGAGTTTTCTGTTTGAGAGAACGCCCTTGTCCACCACATAATCATCCGAATCGGCAAGTCCGAAATCAATCAGCACGGTCACCCCGCCCGTCTTGCGTATCATTACGTTTGCCGGCTTGATATCGCGGTGAACCACCCCGCTTCGGTCTTTTCTACATATCCGGATTCAAGATCTTCCATATCTTTTTGCAAAGATATAATCTATTCTTCAATTTTCTAACCCCTTATAATATTTTTTCACCACCTCAATTGCGTGTCAGAGGGTCAGAGCATCTCCCTTGGAGCATGAAATATGATTGGCGAGGAGATTCATTGTTGCCTGCAGTATAGAGCCATCTATCTTTATTAGCAGAATATATTTCATCATTATCAGCCCTATGCACTATTACTTGCTCCTTGAAAGGATTGTCGAGAAGATGGATGTTTCCATAGAGCTGACATGGAGTCTCACCAATCATCAAGTTATTATGCCTGGTAAAGAAATCAGGATTCGCCTGTCGCACAGCAAGCCGGTAAGGATTAGCTCTCAGATAATTATAGATGATATCAAGTTTTCGTGATTTTGTCAATATTTGATCGTTAAATCCTCTTTCGAAAACTTGACTCAATTCGCTTCTTTTGTTTACTAATACCTTGAAAGCGGCAATTTTTCTGCCAATAATCTCATCCATTTCCTCTTCCACATAGAGAATCAGATGAAGATGATCAGGCATGAGTGCATATTGCAAGATGCGCAGGGAAGGATGAATTACTGAAATTTCGCGAAGAGATTGCTTTATGGCTTTTCCGGTATCGGAAGATATAATATAAGAACTTCCGGGAGTGCCAATGGGCATTTGATAATCGCCTGCCAAGCTCCCGAAGAAAGGGGCGTCGGGATGCTTAAGCAAAGTGATGTGATATATGCACCGGGAGGTGTAGTCATGCCAGGAGGCTCGATTATTTCCTGTCCAAATTCTGCTCATAGATATTCTTTTTTATTGCTTTCGCTAAAGCTCATGGCTTAGACATTTACCATTCGCTAAAGATCAGGACTTAAACAAAAATTTGAAATTCGAGGGGGCGAAACAAAAATTTGCTTTGGNAAGGAGCTGGAGCCCGCAATGTTTTGTTTAAGGAGCAAACNTTAGTGCGCTCATCTTCAGAAGGNTTTGCCGTAAGTGTCGCGGTCAAGGGCGCGATAACCAAGCGCTTCGCTGAGATGAATGGTGAGTATCGGGGCTTCAACAGCCTTTTGAAGCGCTTCATGATAGTCGGGAGAAGTCGATTCCGGCAAATGCTCCGCATAATCCAGATCGGCAATCGTGCGTGCCGTGCGCAATATTCTGTCAAAAGCGCGGGCTGACATACTCATCTTCTCCATGCGCTCTTTCAATTTTGACAATCCTCTCTCATCGGGCCAAGCATATTTATGCAGCAGACGAGAGTTCATCTGAGCGTTGCAGTGAATACCCTTATCGTTCTTATACCTCTGCAATTGGATGTTTCTTGCAGCTATAACCCTTTTGCGAATTTCCATCGAGCTCTCCCCGGGCTCTCTTGACGCCAATTCATCAAATTCCACCGGCTGAATCTCAACCTGAATGTCGATCCTGTCTAACAGCGGACCGGAGATGCGATTCATATATTTCGTAACTTGATTCGGAAGGCAGGTGCATTGCTTCTTGGGATGCCCGTAATAACCGCATGGACATGGGTTCATCGAAGCAACGAGCATAAAGGAGGCAGGATAATTTACAGTGTATTTTGCGCGTGCCACAGTTATCTCCCTGTCTTCTATCGGCTGACGCAATACCTCCAATACCGACCTCGGAAATTCCGGAAATTCATCAAGAAAAAGGACTCCGTTGTGAGCCAATGAAATCTCTCCGGGCATGGGATTCGACCCTCCTCCTACCAACGCNACAGGCGATACCGTGTGATGAGGCGTGNNAAACGGACGGGTGGTTAGCAACATTGANCCGCGCGACAATTTGCCGGCAACAGAGTGTATTTTNGTCGTTTCCAATGCCTCAGCNATGCTCAAAGGGGGAAGAATGGAGGGCAATCTCTTGGCAAGCATCGATTTTCCTGANCCGGGAGGACCTATCATGNGNAGATTGTGTCCTCNGNCNCAAGCTACCTCAAAGGCTCTTTTCACACCTTCCTGACCCTTGACTTCGGAAAAGTCATAATCAAATTGAAGGGATGAGGAGGCGAACAGGGCGCGCGTGTCTATATGGGTCGGCTGAATCTCACTTGAAGATTCAAGAATTTCAAAAACCTCCTTAAGATTCTTAACACCATAGACTTCTATGTTATTGACTACAGCAGCCTCAGTGACATTATCTATGGGGACTATCAAACGCTTGAAACCCAATTCACGAGCTTTCACAGCGATAGGCAACGCGCCGGGCACCGGCAATACCGAACCGTCAAGGGAAAGTTCGCCCAGAAACATATATTCATGCAGATTCTCAACTTTCAACCGCTCATCGGCAGTCATCATGCCTATAGCCATCGGAAGGTCAAAACCGGAACCCTCTTTCTTTACATCCGCCGGAGCGAGATTAACCACAACATTCTTTCTCGGAACATCGGCTCCCGAGTGTTTCAATGCACTCAAGATTCGCTGATGACTCTCTTTGACGGAAGTGTCGGGAAGTCCTACAATCAGAAAGCCACACCCCTTCTCTACATTTGTTTCTATCGTGACGGGCTGCGCTTCTATCCCTTGAATGGCTGCAGAATATACTTTGGATAACACGTGTTTATGTTTTTATTTTATTTTTCCTGCTTTTTTGATCAATTTCCTCGCTTCTTTCATAGCCGAGTAGATATTTCCTCCCCTATAAATCACTTTCCCATTTTTATCTACAATCAGCCACATCGGGGTTTCCGAAACACCCAGATTCATAAGATCCGGTTCGGCAAAACCGCGTGGAGTCCAACTGCATAGAGTATTCTTAAGAGAATCGCGTCTTACATTGTAGGACCAGATTGACGAATCCGGAGCTAAGGAGAAATCTACTATCTGCAAATCCAACGAATCTTTCCTCAATTTTGACAATCGCTTCAAAGAATCTATCGCCACTCCCCGATTTTCGTCATTGGGAAGATTAAAATACATTAATACGGGATGTTTACCATTGCCCAAATGAAGTGTGTCATAATTATTCCAATAACTTTGCACTATCATCACTTTTTTTGATAGACGCGAAACCGGAGCAGAAGGGACGGATGAAAAATCGCAGTCCTGACGCGCCAATAGCGGTGAATAATCTGCCATAACCCCGCTTTTTTCAAGAATCTTCCATAACTCGGCGTCCAAGGAAGGCTCTTCAGCAGAATCGAAATAAACACCTAAAATCAGCGCTGATGCTCCCGATTCAGGATTAGTCCTCACAAATTCCGCAATCTTTTTATTCAATTTTTTGCGAACCGATCTGCTTTTTTCTCCCGAATCACTTACATTATCACGCACTTTGGCAATCAGTTCCTTATTAGTTAAGCGCCATTCGGAAAGGAGTTCGTTGATTTTATTACCTGATATATTCCATTCCACCGGTGACGGAACATCTCCTGTAAATACTATNTTATCTCCGCGCTCGGCAAAGAATATTGCAGCGGGCAATGAAGAATTACCATAAGATATCAATCCCAAAGTGGGATTACGGGTCATTCCTTTCAGTTTACCTTCCCCTCCTCTTACGTCAAGAGCAGTAACAATTTCCAAACCACCCCGCCGATCGGATGCATAATAGGATATATTGTAGGTATGATTCACCTTTTCGTCAAGTTTAGCCTCCATGTCGAATTCATTGCGAAGACAACTCTCACAAGTAATTATTGTGAGGATGGAAAAGATGAATATTAATAATTTTCTTAGCGCCATATATCACAAAAGTAATATTTTTTCAAGCCATTACCAAAACATAAATTGAAAATCAATATATATTTCTTTTTACACTTTCTCCGGAATTATTTTCGCACTCATAAAAACATTTTACTAATAAAATAAATCAAAACAAAATTATGACTCATTTGNAACAGGAATTTCACAAATTGTCTTTTCGGGAGGTATTGCTGTACATCTTGGCGGTAGTCTGCCAATTTGCGTCCATTACAGCGATTTTCATTGGTGTTTTTATCGCACCCAAAGGGGAAGTTCACACCTCAATCCTGACCTATTTTGGCATATCATGTGGCTTTTGTGGATCAATTCTCGGTATTTCCACTCATTATTCAAACGAGTTGACAAAATTCAAGGCAACAATTATGGATAAATTAGAGAAAAATGAAAATATTGATTGATAACGGACACGGAGCTACCACACCCGGTAAGCACTCTCCCGACGGCAGACTCAGAGAATATCTCTATTGCCGGGAGATAGCAAGGAATGTAGTGAAGCAACTTAAATCTCTCGGCTATGATGCCGAATTATTGGTTCCTGAAGATGCTGATATCTCTTTGGGCGAGAGATGCGACCGCGCTAATGCAGTTTGCGATAGAGCAGGAGCAAAGAATGTTTGCTTAGTCTCAATCCACAACAATGCTGCAGGGAGCGGACAATGGATGTCTGCACGCGGATGGGAAGCATGGACATCTCCGGGGCAGACAAGAGGGGATGTGCTGGCTGAATGTCTGTATGCTTCGGCTAAGAAACATTTGCCTGAAGGGACAAAGATTCGCACAGACTTCACAGACGGAGACAGCGACAAGGAAGCTAAGTTTACTATCCTCACACGCTCAAAATGCGCTGCCTGCTTAACGGAGAATCTCTTTCAAGACAACAAAGAGGATGTGGACTATCTTCTTTCTCCGGAGGGAAGAAATGCAATTGTCGCACTTCACGTTTACGGAATAATAAATTATCTGAAAAAATGAAGGAAGATAGATTTATAAAATTGGCAAAGGTTTTGGGTGGAGCATTGCTCGGATTGCTGTTGTGCTTTATCCTGACCCTTTGCTTCGGTTGCACCCGGAAGGTGTATGTGCCTACCGAAACAGTAAAGGAACACTATGACACTATTTATAAATGGCATTGGAGCCGAGACACCATCATCCAAAAAGATTCAATTCACATTGAAAGAATCGGCGATACAGTCAGAATTGACAAATATAGAAATCGAACTAAAATTCAGATCTTAAAAGACACGGTTTACACTTCAAAACGCGACACAATAACAGTTACAAAACAGATTCATTATCCGGAGTCGGTTTTTTATAAACATCCTAAATTTCGCAAAGTTATTGTTATATTTTTAATCTTGAGTGTAATTATATCTATTTTTTACCTGCTTAAAACACGTATTCACCGGTGAACCTGACTTTTACAAAAACAGAAATATGAAGAGTAGCGGAACCGTCCTTTCGTGTATGTCTTGAATCTAAGAAAAGCGACAATTTGACCATAATTTGTTTAAAATTATGATTCTAAAAAGTCCTACATTTTTGAACAAATTCGTGTAAAATTGAACTTTTTAGAATTTTTTTTTAAACACGTCTTGATTGTCAATAAGTTAAAAATCGTTCAAAAACGTAATAAAAAAGATTCTATAACCATATAAACGCTTGATTTTGAGCGATAAACGGGGCTCGAACCCGCGACCCTCAGCTTGGGAAGCTGATGCTCTACCAACTGAGCTACTATCGCATTTAATTATCAAATTCTTATAAAAAGTCCAAATCCGATTAAAGTCCGACTAAGATTTTCAACAAAGTTAATAAATTATTTTAAGTTTAAGGCTCTCTTTTCTGCTTTTTTTGTTTATTTTAGTTGATTATTTCATTTTGAATATAAATTATTATCTTATGACCCGTGACCTCTTCAGCCGATATGCCTGGATTATTGATACACTTACTCGTTATGAGAAATTATCCCGGGAACGTTTAAATCAATTATGGATGCGTTCTCACCTATCCGAAGGGAAACCTCTTCCGGAAAGAACTTTCTATCATTATCGCCGCTCTATAGAAGAGAATTTCCACATTGACATCTTGTGTAATTCCCAAGGTGAATATTATATTGACCCGGCATCACTTAACCGCAACAAGACACTCACAAATTGGATGCTTGACAATTATGCCGTGAATGGAGCGATTTCTGAAGCAGGAGAAGCATCCGAACGTGTCAGCGTGGAAGATGTACCTTCGGCAAGAGAACACCTCCCTTTCGTGCTTGAGGCTATTAGAAACTCTGAAAAAATACGTTTTACATACGCCGGATTCAGTCGCTCGCGTGCCGAACGTGATATCATTCTGGCTCCCTATTTCCTGAAGCGTTATAAGCAGCGTTGGTATGTCATCGGTTTGAAAGAGAAATCACAGGATATTCGCACATACGCTCTCGACCGCATCAAGGAACTTCACATCACTAATGAAACTTTTGAATTTCCCCGGGAGTTGACTCCTGATTCCTTTTTTGGGAATATTATCGGAGTAACAACCTCTCATGCTCCAACTCATGTTGTAAAATTAAAAACCACTACCACACAGGCAAAATATTTTCGGGCACTCCCACTTCACAATTCTCAGCAGGAGGAATTGCATGATAGCTATTCCATCTTCACATATCGCCTGAAATTGAACTATGAATTAGTGCATGAAATAATGGCGCTCGGCGACGGGGTGAAAGTGCTTGACCCTCCCGAATTAAAGATAATGGTAAAAGAGGCTCTCAAAAACACTCTTGCCAATTACGAAGAAAAATAAAGAAAAAAATTGACGGATAATCCTGTAAAAAAATCAGAATTACCCGTCAATTTTTATTTATATTCCGGATACTTATTTGTATTTCTTAAAGATTACACAAGCATTATGACCTCCAAATCCGAAAGTGTTGGAAAGCACTGCATTTAATTCACGCTCCTGCGCTTTATTAAATGTGAAGTTGAGATCATAATCAACTTCCGGATCATTATCACCCTCAACATGATTGATTGTCGGAGGCACAATATTGTCGGTCAAAGCCTTGACGCTGAACAATGCTTCCAATGCGCCGGCTGCTCCGAGCAAGTGTCCTGTCATAGACTTTGTGGAACTCAGGTTCATTTTGTATGCATGGTCGCCAAAGACTTGCTTAATTGCTTTTGCTTCGGAAATATCACCGACGGGGGTTGAAGTGCCGTGCATATTGATATAATCGATATCTTCCGGCTTCATACCTGCATCGCGTAAAGCATTTTCCATTACGAGACGCGCACCGAGACCTTCGGGATGAGTTGCAGTGATGTGGAAAGCATCAGCACTCAATCCTCCACCTGCAATTTCCGCATAAATATGTGCGCCACGAGCCTTAGCGTGTTCCAATTCCTCAAGCACCAATGCTGCGGCACCTTCACCAATTACGAATCCGTCGCGTGAGCCGCTGAAGGGGCGGGATGCGGTGGCGGGGTCATCATTGCGAGTAGATAAGGCTCTCATTGAATTAAAGCCACCCACACCTGCCGGGAAGATAGCTGCTTCCGCACCACCTGCCACGATTGCATCGGCATGACCCAGACGAATCAGGTTGAAGGCATCAACAAGCGCATTGTTGGATGATGCACATGCTGAAACCGTAGCGAAATTCGGACCGTGAAAACCATGGTCGATAGATATATGACCGGCAGCAATGTCAGCGATCATTTTCGGGATGAAGAAGGGATTATATTTCGGACCCGCTTCAACATTCTTGGCATAATAGCCTGCTTCCTCTTCAAAGGTGTGCAATCCTCCGATTCCGGCTGCAAACACAACGCCTACGCGGTTTTTATCAACCTTTTCATCGGTATCCAATCCGGCATCATCAATTGCCTCTTGTGCAGCCACCAGTGCATATTGAGCATAAAGGTCAAGTTGACGCATTTTCTTGCGGTCAAAATGATCTTCCGGCTTAAAGTCTTTTACTTCACATGCAAATTGAGTCTTAAAAAGACTTGCGTCAAAATGCGTGATAGGACCGGCACCGCTTTTTCCTTCGACTGCAGCCTTCCACGTTTCTTCAACATTATTGCCAAGCGGAGTCAAAGCCCCAAGGCCGGTAACTACTACTCTTTTCAATTCCATATCGGAAATAATTTTGATTCTTAATATTAATTAAGAGTCGAACCTATGATAGACAGGGCCGACTCTTGTATTTTTTGCTCGGAATGTGTCCAGCCGCTTACGCCATTTGTGGCTCTTCGGCATCGCCGGACTCTCTTCCGGCCCTCNACGGAGATTTAACCCTGATNAGATTCAATGTATGCGATAGCGTCGCCTACAGTAGCAATCTTTTCTGCATCCTCGTCGGGAATACGAATACCGAATTCCTTTTCGAATTCCATGATGAGTTCTACTGTGTCAAGAGAGTCAGCACCGAGATCTTTGCTGAATTCTGCAGCAGGAGTAACCTCTGCTTCGTCTACTGTGAGCTTATCAACGATAATGTCTTTTACTCTGTTTGCAATATCAGACATAATTAAAATTTAATTGAGTTAATATTATTTTTATTTCTGTTTTATTCTATTTATTTGGGATTTAACCCTTTTGAAGCACATTTTTTGCGTTTCAGACTGCAAAATAAACTAATAATTTTCAATTGTAAAAATTTTTTAACAAAAAAGCGCATTTTTTACAGTTTCATGCGCTTTTTTCACTACTTTCATTGAATTGTTTATTCCACTGTCCAGGTTTCGGTCGTGGAAAGAATCATATCCCTCAGTGTCTTATATCCCTTCTTTGCCTTGACCGCTTCGACTTGATTTTCAACTTCTGTCTCGTAGGTGGGCGCAGCCACATCTCTGATTATTCCAATAGCAAGCGGCAATGTTTTTCCGTCCATCATTGCGAGTTGCTGATGCAAGAAATTGGCAGGTGTCGTGGCGTCATGCACGAGAACATCATCCATTGTATAGCCATCTTCTCCAACTACCACAGCCTTCAATCCGAAGCCGTCTTGAACCAAACCTTTTTCCATATTTTCTCCGAAAAGCATCTTTTCTCCCTGACGAAGATGAATGGTATGGTCTGCGCGCTTGTCTTTATCACTTAAAGCGGCATGGGAGCCTTGATTGAATATTACACAATTCTGGCGTATCTCTACAACTGAAGCTCCTTTATGTTTTGCAGCAGCCACCATTACCTCTTTCGTAGTGTCAAGTGCAATATCAATGGAGCGTGCAAAGAAATTGCCCCGCGCTCCGAAAACGAGTTCCGCCGGAATGAAAGGGTCTTCCGTTGTGCCGTAAGGGGAAGATTTAGTCACAGCACCTCTATCCGATGTCGGGGAATATTGACCTTTGGTCAAGCCGTAAATCTTATTGTTGAAAAGGAGGATATTAATGTCTATATTCCTTCTTACAGCATGAATAAAGTGATTGCCACCGATTGCCAATCCATCGCCGTCGCCGGAAATTTGCCAAACTGTCAAATCGGGGCGAGCGGTTTTAACTCCGGTTGCAACTGCCGCAGCGCGACCGTGAATCGTGTGCATGCCGTATGTATTCATATAGTAAGGAAGGCGGGATGAGCATCCGATTCCGGAGATTACAGCCGTTTGATGAGGGGGAACACCCAAATCAGCCATTGCCTTGTGAAGTACGTTCAGAATTGCATGGTCACCGCATCCGGGACACCATCTTACACTCTGCTCACTTTTATAATCCGCCGGAGCGTATTGTTTTGTCGTGTTATTTTCCATAGTCGGGTTATCCTTTTTGCGGGTTTATTTTTCATTTATATGATTGATGACACCATCTACAATCTCACGAACCATAAAGGGCTGTCCTTCAACTTTGTTAATTCGCAATATCTCCTTGCCCGGAAGATGCATCTGCAAATAATCGGCAAATTGACCGGTGTTTAATTCTGCCACTATAATTCTTTTATACCCTTTCAGAACATCGAGAGCATTTTTTGGAAGCGGATTGATATATCTGAATTGAGCAAATGCCACGGGATGACGTGATTGATTCAATTCCTCGGCGGCTGTATAAAGATGTCCGAAAGTGCCACCCCATCCTACAAGGATTGTGTCTGCATCCTTATTGCCCATTACACTTAATTCGGGTATATCATTTGCAATTCGAGCTACTTTTTCACGACGGATGTTGACCATCTTTTCATGATTCTTACCGTCTGTGGAGATGGCTGAAGTCTTGATATCCTTTTCAAGTCCTCCCACGCGGTGCATTGCACCCGGAGTGCCGGGGATAGCCCAGAATCGAACCGAATTTTCATCACGGTCAAAAGGTTTCCATCCCTGTTCAAGTCTATTCTCATCCACATAATGCGGATGAATTTCCGGATAATCGTCTTTTTCGGGTATTCTCCATGCGGAACTTCCGTTTGCAATAAAAGCGTCAGTCAAAAGAATCACCGGAGTCATGTGTTCCATGGCTATACGGGCAGCTTCAAATGCCATTGTGAAGCAATCAGTAGGACTTGCTGCGGCAAGCACACACAAGGGGGATTCTCCATTTCTGCCGTAGAGAGCCTGCATTAAATCCGTCTGCTCAGTTTTAGTGGGCAAACCGGTAGAGGGTCCTCCGCGCTGAACGTCAATAACAACCAATGGGAGTTCTGCCATTACAGCCAAGCCAATACCCTCGCTCTTGAGTGCCAATCCGGGTCCGGATGTTGAAGTGACCGCCAGATCGCCGGCGTAAGACGCACCGATGGCTGAGCATACTCCGGCAATTTCATCTTCCATCTGACACGCCTTAACTCCCAAATCCTTGCGTTTGGCAAGTTCATGGAGAATATCTGTGGCAGGAGTGATGGGATATGAACCTAAGAATAGAGGGCGACCACTCTTTTCTGATGCCATTATCAGACCCCAGGCTGTAGCCGTATTGCCATTGACATCTGTATAAACGCCCGGCTTTACCGCTTCAGTCTCAATACGATAAGTTGACATTGAGGAATGGGTATTATGTCCGTAATCCCAGCCTGCGTGTATTACTTTTGCATTTGCTTCATACACTTCGGGCTTCTTGGCGAATTTCTTTTGAAGTTTGCGCAACACACTCTCCACAGGGCGGTCGAACAACCAGCATATTAACCCTAAGGCAAGCATATTCTTGCATTTGAGAATAGACTTTTGATCCATTCCAGAATCTTCGAGAGTATGCTTGAGAAGAGTTGTCATCGGAACGAGCATAATTCTGTCAGGCTTTATTCCAAGTTCGCTGACAGGATCGTCGGTTTTATACTCGGCTTTCTTCAAATCCGCCGGACGGAATGTATCAACATCACATATTATGATGCCTCCCGGTTTAAGATATTTAAGATTTGTCTTTAAGGCTGCCGGATTCATAGCAACCAAAACGTCGGCTTCATCACCGGGTGTATGGACACCTTTGCCAACATTTACCTGGAAGCCACTCACGCCGCTTAGCGAACCTTGAGGCGCACGGATCTCCGCCGGATAATCCGGAAAAGTACTGATTTGGCTACCTTCACCTGCTGACACATTTGAAAAAATGTTGCCAACCAATTGCATTCCATCGCCGGAGTCGCCGGAAAATCGGACAACTACTCTGTCCAGAGTCTTGACATTTGTGCCGGTTAACATAAAAAAGGTTAGTTTAGATTTAAGGATTTCTATCTCCCTGTCGGAAGATAATTTTAAAATGTCTACAAATTTACTAATTATTTTGAATCCGNAAAATNAATATTCGTATTTAATTGCGGATTCAATTTATAAAGTCGGAAGGTTATTTTATTATAACCTTTTTAGCGTTCCCTTTTGAATTTATTTTAACATAAATTCCGGGGGCAAGATTTGAAGCGTCAGTCACTTCAATTCCTTCAAGATTAAATATTCTTTCGCCTCCTGTTTCTACTTCTCCAATAGAGTTCCCGACGCCGGTCGAAGCGCCGCCGACATATTTGTAAAGATATACACTTTGCTGATTGGAAGTGTAGACGCAGAAACGCGGCGATGATGCATTATACTGTAGTGTTCCGATATTTGAGCCGAAACTCAAAGTCGCTATGCCATCACCTCTTAAGGATATATCTACCGCTCTGCCATCTTCAGCCAACGACAATTTTTTGCTTTCATTGCTCAAGAGATAACCTTTCGGATTCATTGTCATGTCATTGACGAGCACGTAATATAACCCTGCGCCATCACCGACAAATTGCACGATTCCGGAATCATCCGGCAAACCGATTATCTGATTACCTTCCGGTTCTATTCTTCCGGCAGCCTTGATGTAAGCCGTTGAAGATGTGGAGTGTGCTTCACAACCCATTATGCTATAGGCTTGAGATGAACAGATCACGTATAAATCATCTTCATTGATTTCATTTAGTGATTTAATTCTTTCCCATGTGGAATTTTTATAATCCACTATATTTGAATCAATACCGGTCAATGTCAATTGCGACACGGAGCTGCGCAATTCATAANCNTCCCTACTTTTGGAATAGGCTTTGATAGTCATTGTTTCGCCTGTAGTCGTGGCTTGTCCAATTTGAATGGATCCTNNATAAAGCTTATATCCTTCCGTNTCATCGAATGAATAATNTATATCAACATCCTCGGACTCGGAAGATAGATAAACTTCTGTGGGCACCCACCATCTTCCAGACCATGTATTGACCGCAGCCAAATCATAACCTTCAAAAACCGGAGCCGCAGGCCTATCGGCTATAGGCATCATCGCATCCGCCAATTTAAAAGGAACATTCTTCTTTGTGCCCCAAACATATTCTGCAAGTCCCGGAATGGAAATATATGGATTCTCATTTTCTTGAATCTTGGCAACCTCCATATTTCTAAAGTTTTCTCTCGAATCCACCGGGTCTTTACGCGCCCAATCGAGCAACATTTCGTATGCCCAGGGTTGCAAAGTAGGATATTCCGACAGATCATACATACACGCCGGAGCTTCCTCCCAATTTAAATCAGCATACACAGTGAATACATAAAAATACATTCGGGCAAAATCCCCTTTAAATTCATCGGCGGGCTCAAATACACTTTTCGCTCCTCCTCCGATGCCTGGAGCCGGCTCACCGATATTCGTCAATCCATTGCTCCATGTCGGAGTGCCGGAAATGATTCCGAGCGGATTATTATTTTTACGATTATTTGCGTCTGCGTCCGAGGGATTCAAATGGTGCAAATCTTTATATGCCGCATTTCTATTTCCTCCCCACCATGAATTTGCCACGGCATGCTCGATATTCATCCCGCTATGACCGGTGGAAGTATAAACCAAGCGATTGCTATACATATCAAACCAAGCCTCGCGCCCTTCTATCATCACTACGTCTGACACACCAAAAGCCTCCCATGTCTTGTCACCGTAAGAAATTTCAACGTGAGGAGAGGTTATCTCCTTGATTGCTTGTTTGAGAGCAGCACCGGATTTGCCTTCCAGCGAGGAGTAATCAACTGAAGCATTGATTGCTCCGATATGCAAACCCATTAACAGACTGCAAATAATCAGTTTTTTCATTTTATTAGAATTTTAGAGGTTTCCCCTGAAGGGCTAACAATTATATATAGTCCTTTTTCCAATTTTGAAATATCGGAGCCTAATTCAACACCCTGGAGATTAAAAATTCTCTTTGAGGCAGAATTACCCTCGGCTTCAGGAATCAGAATAGTTGTGGAAATTTTATATTTTCTATACAGAGATGTCTTTTCCTGCCCTGTTGTGGTGTAAGTTGTAAAGCGTGGAGCACTCGCATTATAAAATAATTTGCCTGACGTACCGAAATCCAACAGCATTGTGTCATCGCTTGCAGTCAGGGCGAAGGAGGTAGCATCAGATGAAGAAGAGACTATTTCAAATTTCTTTGCAGAAGTGCTTGATAAATATCCCTTCGAGTTACCTTCACTGTCATACACCATGGCTGTAAATTTATCACCCGCAGGCATGAATTTCAAGACTGCAAGGTCGGATGAAGGAGAATTGATGACCTTCCTGCCTTCCACATCCTCCACATTCATTACACCGGAGGGCTTCAAATACGCTGCATTAGAGGCTACATGAGATTCCGTGGTCATTCCGACATTACTCTTTGATGCTACTACAATATATTCATCAATAGAATTAATTTCTGCGGGAGAAGTCACCATTACCCACGAGCCGTCTTGAAGTCCGACCGGATCCGGTGTAGGGTCAGGAGTCGGGTCCGGGTCGGGATCCGGGTCGGGGTCAGGAGTTACAACTCCGTTGTAATAATATTTCTGTCCTTTTTTATTTCCCCACACATATTCCGCCAACTCAGGAGAATCAATATAGGGGTTGCGGTTGCGTTGCACTGAATAAATGGCATTATTCCTGTCAATCTCTTTTTGGCTCACCGGATCCTGACGATGCCACTTAAGAAGAAGAGCGACCGCCCAGGGTTTGAACATATCTTCGCTCCCCACTTCATACATCCAATTCGTGTTGCTTTTCCATGCGATATCCTCATAGACTGAAAACATATACATATATGCTCTTGCAAAGTCACCCTTATATTCGTCTGCCGGCTCATATACAAGACTTGCGCCCCCTCCTTGACCGCTTACAGGCTTGCCGACAAACGTTACGCCATTATCCCAGGTGTAAGTAGAAATTTCCGAGAGAGGATAATTTCCTTTTCTGCTGTTGGCATCTGCATTCGACGGGTTTAAATGAAAAAGATCTTTATAAGCGTCATTTTTTGTGCCACCCCACCATGAATTGGGCACTGAATGTTCCACGTTCAATCCTCCATGACCGGTGCTGACAGCAACCTCATTGTTGGAATACATATCCCACCATACTTTTTCACCCTTACTGTTAATTCGTGTATCGGTCTTTTCAAAAGCTGTCCATGTGCCGGAGCTATNAGNGATGGCGGTATGACTTCTAACGCGATTTGCGGCAGCCTTACGAAGCGCCCGACCGGTCAATCCGTTCAATGAATCATAATACCCTTCGGGAACGGCGGATTGAACCCCCATTATTCCGATGGTTAAAAATAATGAATAAAGTATAAATCGTTTCATTTCGTTAAATTTTATGTTTTTCTAATTTTTTATTCTACTATATATTTAAAGGGATATGGATATTCCTTCGCCTTAATGATATAGACTCCCTTATTAAGCTCCACGACATCCCCGTGAGTCAGGTTTGCCGGAGAAGCGATAAGCCTGCCTGTCATATCATATATATTCAATTCTTTTACTATTGGCAAAGAGGTCAGGAGCGTGAAACCTCCTTTCATCCAGCCAAGAGTAATGGGCGAATCAGCGGAAACATCATTCACTCCACTTGCCTCCACAATTATTGTGTTAGACACTGCCGACAAAAAGCCCAGACGCGAAGAAGCAACTTTGTAGCTCTCCGCCACGGCAACATCTCTGCCGGTGATTTCCAAAGAATTAGTTGCCGATTCCAATTCCTCGGTTTCATATCCATCCTCCAGATAGCGGGTTCTGTACAGAATATAATAATCCACCACTTCCGGAGCGGCTTCCCAACAAGCTGTATAAGAATTATCCGTCACATTCGCAGGAGGATAAGCGGTTAATGTCGTAAGTTGAGGCAATTCACAACCTTCTCCTTTTAAATTTACTCTCAGACTGGAAGGCAACCCTCCGTCGAAAACGGATAAGGTCGCGGTGTGACTGCCGGTTGACCCGGGTGTATAGATGACCGGTAACAGATATTCTCCTGTTGAGTTGATTGCTGAAGCGGATATGGTGGTATATGGAAGTTCAAACATTTTTCTGTCGACTCCACCGATTGTCAAGGAAATTGGAGACGTGAAATTTTTGCCTTTGAACACTATCCATGATGTTTGTGAAGACCCTTCAGCCACTTGTCCGAAGTCAAGAGTCTCGCCATTTATCGGAAGAGTCAGTTCCGGGTTTCCTGTTATCGGGGGGTCGGATGGTGAGGGTTGCTCGTTGATATAGAATGTTTCGGAAGTTTTCTCGCCCCATATATATTCAGCCAATTGCGGGAAATCCACAAAGGGATTTCTGTTGCCCTGAGATTTTTCCACAGCATCATTTCGTAGAATCTCTTTTTGACTGACCGGATCCTTGCGATGCCATTCAAGAAGCATTTCGTATGCCCACGGCAGAAGGGTCGGATATGAATTGCGGGAAAACATACAGCCGTATTTTGATAGCCAATAGATATTGTCATAGACGGTAGCCATATAAAAATATCCACGTGCGAAATCTCCTTTATATTCATCGTCCGGCTCGAAAACTTTTCCGGCACCCCCTCCATATCCATAGGCAGGAGTTCCAACTTTTGTGCAGCCGTTGTCATAACTCGGCGTTCCCGCCACAATGCCTAACGGATAATTGCTTTTTGCCATATTCGCCTCTCCGTCAGAGGGATAAAGATTCCACATATCGGAATAAGCAGGTGTGTATTCCACATCTCCGCTATATTTCCACCAGGATTTCGGTACGCTGTGTTCGCGGTTCATGTGATTTGCACTGAAAGAACTCTTGGCGCTCTGACCGTTGCGGATAAGAAATATTTCATTGGAATACATCTCCCACCAGCGTGTCTGACCGTTATATTTTTCGGGATAGACATCTGAATATTGCCAATAATTCGGCAAGTCGAGATAGACCAATTGCTGATGTTCGCCCACACACTCTTTTGCCGCAGCTTTCAATGCTTCGCGGCGCTTGCCATTCATTGCCGAATAATAATCAGCGGAATATTCTGCATAACCCGAAGTGAAACTCCAGAGACTTAGCAATAAAAAAATTATTTTTTTCATTGTTGAAGAGTGTTTGAGGAAACTGAATTAAACTCTATGTTTTTTGACAATTGAGCATAGGAGCGCTCTTCACTCCCATGCTCATATTGCAATTTCAATAAATTCTTATTTTTAATTTAAAAATTTCACTTCTGAAATAGTATTGATACCATAAACGTTAAACGTCTTGGTAATATTACCTTTAATCAGAACTTTTTTACCGAATNNATCTGGATTTTCTGTCAAATCCAGAGCATCGCGGAAANGACTCTTTGTCAGATTCACAGNCACCGCGTTATCCGGAGAAGTAGTGTCTGCCGCATCACCAAGAATGAAGTTATTGCCACCGAAGTCTTTATCTTCNAAATCATNATTGAAGTTGGCGCCTGTATTATAGTTCTTTCCTTCAATGAATCCAACGATGTAGCCTTCAACCCATACATCATTTATATCCTCAGCCACTTTCACCACATAACTCGGTTTGAAAGGATCGGCTTCAGTGCCTGAGCCAAGACCGTCAAGTCCTCCGACATTTATACCTTCAATTGAGAAAGCTCCCAATCCGTTGCCAACATTCGTTACGCCATGCATGCCCAAATATTCGTTGAACGAACCGAGCACGAGTATCTTATGACCATAAACCTCCGGATTGTCAAGAAGGTTGGCATAGCGGCGAATCTTGCTGTCTGCAGGCAGCTCAATTACCATCATCTCATTGATATTTCTGCAGTCAGGTTTGTCTGCTATAACGAGGTTATTCACCATATCCGTATCATCAACATTAAAGTTGATATCTGAAATTGACGTGACTTCAGCAACACCTGATTTGACACTGCCGATGATGTAACCTTCCATCCACGCTTCGCGACCGGAATTTTGAAGTGCTATGACCTCGGAAACATCAAACGGATCATCTCGTTTACCTTTAGTGGTAAAGCCAATGACATCATCAAGTCCGCGGAGCAGCAATTGCCAACTTCCCTGGTAGACTGAAAGAATACCTCTGAGAGTACCGAGACCTTCCGGGAGAGGCTCATTATAGAATGAGCTGTATCCGGAGTTGCGCACGATTAATTCCGCGCCGGAGGCATCAGTAATCTTGCGGTTTGCATTATCCTGATAGATTGAGTAAGTCACCGGAGGGGTCTTGCCGGCATCCTCAAATCTAACTTCAGGAATCTCGACAAGCTGGCTCATCAATTCATAACTACCCTCTGAATATACCGGCACGCCGTTCACCAACTGGTCGAGTGAAATACGGATGCAATAAGGATTATCCGCCGGATGTTCATCACCATAGTTTATTGTGACGAAGTTCCGGTCTGGCTCACCGTTCATTTCGCTGTGTGCTTTGAATGAATCGTAAGTCATGAAAGTGATTTGAGGCTTGCCGTTATAGTCACCGAGCGAACCGAGCTGGAGCAAATCGCTATACTGACCCATCCATAAATCGGTGGCATTCAGCAAAACCTCCTGACCCAATCTATAATCAAGATACATTGAAGACTGATTGATTGAAAGGGCAAGAGCTGTGGTTTCATCTTGAATCACCAATGATTTATATATATTGCCCGATGCATCGCTGGATATGACGCGACCTTTCAGAATGTAAGGTATCTTTGCCTCCTGGTCTTTATAGGGAACCATGACCGCGAGCTCATCTTTATATGCATTTTTGAACTCTAATAAAGTAGTGTTGGACTCCATGGTGGCATGAGGCACCTGATTGCCGAGGTCAGGAACATAGAATTCATCTTGACATGATGAAAGGAATCCTCCGAAGACGCCTCCTGCCATTAACAGACCGATTGTATATTTATATATGTTGGTTTTCATTTCCTAATGTTTTATGCGATTTATAATTTAGTCTGTTTATTCCTCTTCATAAGAGTCATACATTTCATAGAGTTTGGCACAATTATTCTTGACGTAATTGCCGGAATTTGGAGCGACATTTGCGAAATTCGAATTATATTCGAGATGGAAGCCACGGAAATAACTTACCATTACGAAATAATCATTCTTTTTCTCTATTTCCCATGAACACTCAAGATTGCTTAACCCTGCCTTCGAACCGATTTGGAATGTATTGTGACTCGAATCATCATCCATATAAATATATCTGTCAAGGTAGTCCTGAATGGTCCAGTAATTGTCTTCCACAAACTTAAAGGTGAATGCATAATCAGCATTGATTTCAAATTCAGTCTTTTCTTCATTCGAGAAAGCCAGGTCTGCAACATTAAGTCTGCCATAAGATACAGATGTGGACGCAGGTAATGTAACGTATTTGTTTTCAAACACCATAGCATATTTCTTCCCTGTTTCAATACTGTCAGCGAGTCTGTATTTGCCGATGATAGTCGGGGCAGCAGGAGGAGTAATAATCCAATCTTCGGGATTCGCTCCACCAAAGTTGAAGTCAGTCATATTGTAAGTGCCGGAGTTGTTTTCTCCACCCTTTTCAGAATAATATCTGAAACCTATATAAATCTTGCCCGAATATTGAGAGAGGTCTATGATGCCTGAAGACACCCAATTGTTATCGGCTGTGCTTATCGGGCAAGAGAGCTCAATCGGCTCGCATTTAGTGGGATTCTTATCTGTCAGGATATACGCTTTAAAATTGGTGGTTGCATTGCCATATCTGACCTGTGTCCTGAAACTTACTGTTTTTTGCTCCACATTGTCGAGATTAAGTTCGGGAGAAATAAGCCAGTCGATATAGGGACCGCCGGTGGCATTTCCATTATAGGCTGAAGTTGTGGCATAGGAGACTCCGTCATATTCATCCACAACGAAGGCTGCGAGCCAACCTCTTTCGGCATAGATGCTCCAACCCCATTCTTTATAATAACTTATATCATGACTTGTGGAGAAATCGCAGAAATATTGGTCGGTGATTTTCTTCTCCGATTCCTCATACTTTCCTTTCGGACCCCAATTATATTCGTAGGTGCTTCTCAATCCGTAGACACCCATATATTTTGAGCCTGTTGTGCCGCGCAAACTCACTTGCTTGTTGAAATTCTCAGGATGCGCCTGGAGATTCACTGCGTTGCGGGTTGCACCATACGGCAGCTGAACCGGCACACAATCGTCAAGGGAATAATTCATTTTTTCCCACACTTCCTTATCGTAAGGAATCTGCGCCAGTAGCACATTACTCTTTTGAGATGCCACTTTCTCGCCATCTCCCAATTCAGCGGCATTCA
>WFMC01000002.1 GCA_009177205.1 Bacteroidales bacterium | reverse complement strand
TTCCGTGTTTGGACGAGGGTTCAATCCCCTCCAGCTCCACTATGAGGGTCGGACAGATTCCGGACCACGCAACACAAAAACAAGTCAAACCGCAGACTATCAATTAGTTCTGCGGTTTTTCGTGCCTAAAAATGACGACTCAGGACCGTCATCGGACTGAAAAAAGACCGCCCCAGACGCTAATAAGTTTCTTGTGGTTGTGGAGGATTACTTCGGTTCAACCCCATGGGAGCAGACGTTTGAATTCAACAGCAAGGACAGCGGTGATGATTCTGGTGGCGGTTTAGTTGTCGGACCGATTGTTGTAACAAATTCCCACTGCCGCTACAAAGGCAAATGGCACAAGGGTATCCACACCCGTCGCCTTACAGAGTTCGCCGCCCTGTTTCTACCTTAATTTCATCGTATTAGATGCACCGAGGGGATGCACTCTTTTCGGAGTGTGTCCCCTTGCTGTATCTTATATAATAAATTTCAAATCAAATGGCTTCGATAAAAATAAAGTACCGACCATCAGCGATTGCAGACCATGACGGTGCAATCTACTACCAGATTATCCAAGCTAAAGCGAAAAACGGTTTGTGTTCTTCCTGGTTAAGTTGAAATACTGGATGCCTCCCGAGTATCAATAAAGCCTNCCTAATGTCGGTTGAAGTCATATATGGCAAAATCANGTTCAGNTTNGCATATAGGAATGTTCCGTAGAAATCATCACTGAAATCTATATTCTTGAAAATATCATTGGGGTGGCATACAAGCATATCTCCTGAAGCCACTGTATATTCAACGGAGTTGAGAACCATTGTATAGGTACCTTTCTCAACAAAGCATATGCATAGCGCATCCAATCGGTAACTGATATTGCCGGCATCATTCTTCCATCCGCCATGATAGATGAACAGATCGGGAGAATATGTCTTGCCATTGGGATTTTCCCTTATAACTGTGGGGTATATTGATAATTTTCATAGAAGTATTGAGATGAGGCCGATTAGTACAAAGTTGCAGTGATTCGGAACATTTTATATTCAAACAAGCGTCAGCAGTAGATTGTTTCCATATAAAACATATAATCAAAATAAACGCGACAATGAAAGTAATTGGAATAAACGGAAGTGCCAGAAAAGATTGGAACACTGCAACGCTCGTAAAGAAAGCTCTTGAAGGGGCTGCATCAGCCGGAGCAGAGACAGAGTATGTGGATCTCTATGCCGAACCCATAAAGGGATGCCTTGAATGTTTCGCCTGCAAACGAAAGGGAAACAAGACAGGAGGAATATGTGCTATCCGTGATAATCTGCGTCCGCTGCTTGAAAAGACTCATAAAGCGGATGTCATAATAATTGGATCGCCAAATTTCTTTGGGTATCCTTCAGGAATGGTACGTTCTTTTCTCGAAAGATTTCTGTATCCTCTTTCGTCCTACCAAGTTGAGGATGGAAAATTTGTAAGAATCCTCGGAAAACGCATCATACCCTCCGGTATCATATTCACAATGAACTCCGATGAACAATACTATAAGATGGGAGGTTATGCTGTATCTTTAGGCATGACCCGTGATAACCTTGAACATGTACTCGGTTATGCTGAACAATATAATTCATATAATACACTGCAATTTGCCGACTATTCAAAGATGGACGCAAATTTCTTTGATGCAGAAGATAAGAAGATTCAGCATGAAACTCAATTCCCTATTGATCAGGACAAATGCTATGAAATGGGAAAACATCTGGTTGAAAAGGCTAAGATGCTCAATGTTTAGGTTAACTTTATAATTCTATACAAACTCATTTTTCAAAGACCGGCATTTACGCGAATGACCTTGAAGAGCAGCCGCAGGCAAACCTCATGGTCATTGGCGTGTATGCCGACATTCGGCTATGCCGGAATAGACCTCATAAATATCGGCTTGGAATGCTATGAGTCATCGACACGGAGCAGGACAGCCGGCTAATCTTCTAAGGTAGGTACATAGACCCACGGTGCCACATGAAATATTGCTCGTCGTGGGTCCGTGCCGTCATTGCGTGACCATAGTCTTCGTCTTANGCAGCCATTCGATTCAGACTCGTTGTAAGAAAACGGCATATACGGGAATGACCTTGACGAGAACCCATAAGCAAACCTTTAAGTCTTTGATGTTAGATTTATNATAGTCACGTTTTGTGCTATCGATAAAATTTANTAATTTTGCACTGACGAAATAGAAGCCTTTAATATGAAAGAGATTAAACTATATAAATTNTATCGTNGCAAGTATGGCTCTGACCAGCGATGTGATGCAATGGAATTTGATGCCATAAAGCCGGGTATATTAAAATTCCCGGTTCATCGTGAATCCTTTTATTGTTTCATACTGGTTGAGGAAGGAGAAACTAATCTGACACTTAATGGAGTCCGTCAGACTGTTGGTCCCAACACTGTCATATGTGGTCTTCCGGGAGAAATATGGGAGTGGGAAAATGACCCGCAAATAAAGGGAAAAGTGGTAATCTTTGAGCCTGATTTTCTTATGTCNGTAGTTAAAGACCCTTTGATACTTCAACGACCGGNNTTTCTNCAATCCGCNAGTCATGACCCATTCATTCCGGTGTCNGAAAAGGGCTTTTTGTGGATAAGGGATATGATCATTGAGATGATTGAAGAAGTNATNCTCACATAATAAATTTAATGATCTTCTCCGTGCCCAGCTATGGCATCTGATACTGCTCATAGAAAAAGAGTATCAGCA
>WFMC01000113.1 GCA_009177205.1 Bacteroidales bacterium | reverse complement strand
ATTTCCTGAACCGCCTCGGCTATCAGCCGACGGTACGTGATAGCAAAGGTCTTTGGTTCTATGCTCCTTATCGCGGTGAAAGAAAACCATCGTTCCATGTTAATCCGCGCAAAAATGTTTGGTTCGATTTCGGCACAGGCGCAGGTGGCGACATATTCACACTTGCAGGCGAAATCTTAGGCTCTACTGAGTTTTTGANACAAGCCNACTTCNTAGCCGAGAAAATGCGTCTTCCTATCGCTCAACCTTATAACCCGGCACAGTTCAATGAAGAGCCTACATTTGAGCATATCAGTGTATCATCTTTGGAGTCTCCAATTTTGCTCAAATACCTTTCTACCCGAGGAATTCCCCGTGATTTGGCACAGAAGTATTGCGTTCAAGTTGATTATCGGCTTCATGGTAAAGATTACTATGCCATCGGCTTTGAGAATAATAATTACGGATTTGAGCTTCGCAATCCTTTTTTCAAAGGTTCTTTCCCTCCGAAACACATAACCCACCTATCCAATGGCAATACGAGATGTAATGTCTTTGAAGGCTTTATAGACTTTCTTTCAGCGGAAAGACTTGGGTTTAACGACGGGAACGATACAATAGTCCTAAACTCTGTCNCCAATGTGATGAAGGCTCTTAATCCACTTGCCGACTATGCTCAGATACAATGCTATCTTGACAATGATGTGGCCGGACNCTCGGCTCTGGCTCGTATTCAACGTGAATTTGGCGACAAAGTTATGGATAAATCGGCTCTCTATCCTAACCATAAGGATTTGAACGACTATCTTATTTCAATCACTACTAAACAATCGAATAAAAACAAACTTAAACTCTGAAATACTATGAATAACAACTTTATCAAAAGAATCGGCGCAATCCGCGTCACCCCCTCCCGNTTCTTCGGCTTCTGGATCGCTATTGCCACAATCCTGTTTGCCATGACTTCATGCTCCGACGACCTTGATGTCCAGCAGTCGTATCCCTTTACCGTCGATGTGATGCCTTTTGGTGACAAGATAGCCAAAGGAGAGACCGTAGAGCTGCGCTTCGAGATAAAGCCGGAAGGCAACTATACCAACACTATGTACACAATCCGCTANTTCCAGTATGACGGNGAAGGNACTCTCAAACTCGTTGACGGTCCGACNNTGGTAAANAATGACCGTGTGCTNCTNGAAAGCAANACNTTCCGCCTCAACTANANNGCCAACTCANCNGATGCCCATAANTTCCTTGTAGTTGTGGAAGATAATTTTGGCTCGACCCCGTGGGAACAGACGTTTGAGTTCAACAGCAAGGACAGCGGTGATGATTCTGGTAGCGGTTTAGTTGTCGGACCGATTGTCGGACCTGTAACACCGGTTATTCGATGAGAAAGGTAATATTATTTCTAATTGCGTTAGTGACTGTATCAGTCACATCGCCGGCTTTCCAGCAAAGCGAAGCATTATGGAGTTGCCGCTCTTCGAGCGTGCAGTTCTAATCATCAAGAAGTTCGAGACAATGCACCATCCCAAAGACTGGCCGTATGTCGGCTATGGACATCAGGTACAGCCGGGAGAGCCTTACAGACGTGGGATTCAGCTAACGGAGGCACAGGCTGACGCATTGCTCAGAAAAGACCTCGCCAAGTTTGTATCCCTTTACAAAGACTATGGCAAGGACTCAGTTCTTCTCGGCGCACTCGCGTATAACTGCGGTCCGGGGGTTGTAAACAAAAGTAGCATACTGAAAAAGCTGAAAGCCGGAGACCGCAACATTTTCAAAGCTTACACCTCCCACTGCCGCTACAAAGGTAAGTTTCATAAGCAGATACACACCCGCAGACTGACAGAATTTGCGGCACTATTTATACCTTAACATCATTGTCGTATGATGCACCGAGGGGATGCACTCTTTTCGGAGTGTATCCCCTTGCTGTATCTTATATAATAAAAACTAAAAAAATGGCTTCGATAAAAGTAAAGTTTCGACCCTCGACTGTCGCAGACCACGAGGGCACAATCTACTATCAGATCATCCATGAGAGAAAGCCGCGACAACTTCTTACGGATTATCATGTATTCCCACAGGAATGGGATGAANACCGTTCTATNGTTANTACCACTCAGAAAAGTGAGNGAAAATCCTTTATCCTCTCAATCCGTGAACGTATCCGCTGGGATACAGAACGCTTGACAAAGATTATCCGACAGTTGGATAGCAACGGATTGCCATATACTGCGGATGTTGTGATTGATGAGTTCAACCGCTATGCTAACGATTACAGTCTCTTCAATTTCATGGAGAGTATAATAATCAAGCTGAAACAGAACGGCAAAACCAGAACATCTGAAACTTATACAGCTACTCTCAACAGTTTCAAAAAGTTCCGTCAAGGCGAAGACATAATGCTCGATTGTCTTAATTCGGAGATTATGGAGGCGTTTGAGGCATGGCAAAAAAACAGAGGTAATAGTCCAAACACGATTTCATTTTATACCCGTATTCTTCGGGCGGTATATAACCGTGCGGTTGAAGACGAAATTATTGAAAATCGCAATCCGTTCCGCCATGTGTATACTGGTGTTGATAAAACCATAAAACGAGCTTTGCCACTCTCTATAATAAAGAAAATAAAGGCATTGGATTTATCTCTTAAACCAGCGTTGGATTATGCAAGGGATATGTTTATGATGAGCTTTATGTTCCGAGGAATGAGTTTCATTGATATGGCATATCTGAAAAAGACTGATTTAGCAAACGGATATATCACTTACAGAAGACGCAAAACAGGTCAACAGTTAAAAATCGAATGGACAAAAGAAATGCAGATGATTCTTGATAAATATCCTGAAAATTCCAGCGAATATCTATTGCCCATTATTAAAA
The DNA here is from genome assembly GCA_009177205.1 of Bacteroidales bacterium. Taxonomy (GTDB): domain Bacteria; phylum Bacteroidota; class Bacteroidia; order Bacteroidales; family Muribaculaceae; genus Lepagella. The sequence continues at coordinate 354 of WFMC01000113.1, read as the reverse complement.
ATGCCGGGACAAATGAACGATGTACTTATAAAAATGCAGGTGATAAAATTAATCACAATCTGAAAAAAGTTGCGAATCATGTAGGATTATCAGTTCCGTTAAGCCTATATGTTGCCAGACACTCATGGGCATCTATAGCCAAGGCAAAGGGTGTTCCAATCAGCGTAATCAGTGAGGGGATGGGGCATGATTCTGAATTGACAACACAAATCTACCTTGCATCGTTGGATACTTCGGCTGTAGATAAGGCTAACTCTATGCTAATAAATCTTTTATAATGCAAAATAACCTCAAAACCAATTTGTGTTCTGAGGTTATTTTGTTTAGCGAATATCCGTATCTCTTTCCAAGAGA
>WFMC01000174.1 GCA_009177205.1 Bacteroidales bacterium | reverse complement strand
ACCGAAATTGTCCCTTTCCTGCAGTGTTGAGCTACAAAGGGAAACCCATCAAAGCGATTCCTGCTTCAAATACTCGTATGGTATATTGTGTAGATGGCTTCGACAAAGTGACCACAGGAACTCCTCACATCTCTTTCTACTCAACAGCTAATTCTCCGGCAACTCAACCCGGTAAGTACTCAGTTAGTATCCCATCTAACTATTTCTTAGTGAACGGCACTCCGAACACTCCCCTCTTTTATGAATTCACCGTTACCGGTGTTGCTCTTGACCTCTCTTACGAACCCGCCAATAACAGCGTTATTCAAGAGCTTAATCAGATAAAGGTTACTTTCGAAAACTGCAGCAGAGTTCAATACATTGCAAAAACAAATCAGGACGGAACTAAAACAGGCATTTACATGGATCTTTCTGACCCCAATGATGATGAAGCTGTTAATGTAGTTGATTGCACAAACGTTTCTGTTGACGGCAATGTCGCAACTATAACTTTCGAACCTTTCTCATCAAACGGAAGTATACGTGTTAACTTCGCAGCAGGTGTCTTCAAATTCCAAAATAATGACGGTGTAACAGGAAACACTCCTGAATCTTACCTGCTATATACTTTCGGCACAAACAACATAGAAGGTTATAAAGCTTATCCCGAGCCCGGAACCATGACAGATTTCTTGCCTTACGAACAAGCTATCATTCACGAAACATATTATGACTCAGCTCAAAACTACTATTTCGAATTGACTCTTCCCGAAGGTTTAACTCCTCTTTGCAATGGCGCAAACCGCAAATATGGTATTCAGCTTGAGCAAAACTTAGGCACCAACAATTATGTTAAATACTTCTCAATGAAGAGAAATGACGAAGCTGACGGCATTATTTTCTACATTTCTGGAAGTCTTGATGATGACGGCAATTTTGAAAATGACGGCAACTTAAATCTTGCTCCCGGCACATATTATGTTGTAATTCCCGCAAAAACTTTCAAAACAAAAGATGCTGCAGGCAACGAATCCCTCGTGGGCATTGACATGAAATTCGGTCCTTATGTAATCGAAGGTGAACCCGTTACTTATACTGTTTCTCCTGAAACCACCGTAGAAGAACTCAGCGAAATTACTCTTACTTTCCCGGCAGGCACTAACGTGACCGTTGGTAAGACTGATTGGTTTACTTTGGAAAATCCCGTTGATTTCTTGCAATATGACTTCAAAGCGGAGACTTCCGGCAATGTAATCACTATTTCCATTAATCCTCCTATCACAACAGACGGTGAATATTTCCTCACTTGCACTAACAATGCAGTCAAGGTTGACAATAAACCCATGAATGTCGAAGCTAAATTCAACGTTCTCAGGTCTATTATCAAAGAAGTCAGCATCATCAACAATGGTGTGCCCGCTCAATTGACATTCGTGGAAGATAGCGATGAGTTCGGTCCGCACTGGTCTGTTTCTGTTGAAACTGAATATGCTGAAGATGATGAAGCATCTCTCACTTTCGAACTTCCTTACGGCTACGACAGCGTTTACGCTATGGATCTTAACTCACAGATTGGTGGCGATGGCCCCGTGCGTTATTATATTCCTTCTGCTGAACTTGAAGATGCAGGCTATAAGAAACTTGAAAACAATACTCTTTCAGGTTTGAAAATTGGACAAAACGCTTATGGTTTCACATATTGCAAGGATGGTGATTGTCTTGAACCTACTATGCTTATGATTAACGTTGCCAAGAGCATTGTTTCAGGCGTAAATGAAGTTGAGGTAGCAGGTGAAGTTGCCGAATACTACACTCTACAAGGTGTGAAAGTTGCAAACCCCGAAAAAGGTGTTTACATCAAGGTTGCAGGCGGCAAAGCATCTAAAGTTGTGCTCTAAACAACAGGAACTTTGAACACGGGATTTATTTAATATAATAGACCCCTTCTCATATAAAAGAGCGATTCGCAAGAGTCGCTCTTTTCTAATATAAGATNAGGTCGTTAACAATAACGACNCCACCGNATTCCACTATAAACTATATCTAACTAAACTTTTTCGTAATCAACTATTCTCTCAAANNATTNACCACTTTATTAATTNCTTTTGTACNCATTAAACATTAGCATATCGNANATANTNGACTAATTTTAAGCAGTTTAATATTATTNAACATTTNTTAACNATATANTCAGGTTANGTTAATATATTTNACAAANTATCCTTACACAAACTTATTATTTACCTTGTCATACTCGAAACCAGCCGATGCAAGAGTTTCAATCAAATTTTTCTCATCAATATCCAGCGCTTTGCACATAGATTCGAGGGATGAGTATTCATCTCTCAATTTCATATTCACAAAACTGAATAACATGAAAGGGTCTTGGGGTATTGCCATAACTTCAGATTATTTGTTATTTAATGTTTTTAGAATTATCTTTGTATTAACATTTCAAAGCCTATAATCATAAATATTTATTAACGCCTTGAATATTATTGCTTCATTTCTTAAACGTCTCTTTATATTTATTTGTTGTGCATTGTCCGCATTATCCGCAAGCCCTTGCACTTCTGCCATAGTCTCAGCCAAAGCATCCGTTTCCGGNAGACCGCTTTTGTGGAAACATNGCGACACTTCNGNCACTGATAACGTTGTGGAATATATAGCGGGCGAATCCGGTGAACACTCTTATGTCGGTCTGTTTAATGCTTCCGACACTCAACGAAAAGAGACTTGGATAGGCTTTAACGATGTGGGTTTTGCAGTGATGAACACAGCTTCTTACAATCTTAAAGATGACAAGGTGNCCCAANCCAAAATGGATAAAGAAGGGANAGNTATGACGCTTGCACTGAAAACCTGTACGAGTGTGGAAGATTTTGCAAAACTCCTCGATTCTCTTCCACGTCCGATGGGTGTGGAAGCCAATTTCGGTGTTATTGATGCATACGGCAATGGAGCCTTTTTTGAAACCAACAATCATTCCTACACTCAATTTAATCTTGAGGATGCTCCGGGAGGGGTATTGATTCGCACTAATTACAGTCATTCCGGTCGTCCGGGAGAAGGATACGGATATGTCCGGGAAGCCAATGCCAAACATCTTCTGGGACCATACATCAAAGAATCCTCCATAACTCCGGAATTGCTCACGGAAAATATCTCGCGCAATTTCTATCACGATGTAATGAAAAGGGATGCCATTGATTCAGTTGAAAAATGGGTGGTTGATGAAGATTTCATACCGCGCTATAAATCCACTGCTACAGTTGTAATAGAGGGTATAAAGCCAGTTTCCAATCAACACAGCCCGGATTCAAGACAGATAATAGATGAATATATAATGTGGACGGGACTCGGGTATCCGCCATGCTCCGAGATTGTGCCTGTTTGGTGCTACGACAAAGGGGTATCGGATGAGGTTCGTGCCACTGCAGCTAACGGCACAGCACCGAAAGCGAATGAAGCCAAACAGCGAAGGGATATAGTGTTTGCTTATCCTAAAGGGAAAAGCAAAAAGAGAAGTCCGAAATATATCAACACCGAATCCCTTTCCAATAAAGAAAACACAGGGTTTATTCAGGTTCTCGTCCCAGAGAATTTAAAAATTTATAAACTCATAAAAAAATTCAGGGATGAGAAATCAGGATTTGTAAGAAATCCCTCTGAAAGGCTACATAATACAGAACCCCAAGAATGAGTGAAGTCAAAAATCAAAAAGATGAAATAATAAAGATTTCTCAAAAATCTTTATTGAGTTTTATTTTTTTCCAAAAATTGCGTTGGACACTCATCCCGTTATCCCTGATACTTATTGCATTAATCCTTTGGAGTTTTATATCCGCCGACTTCAGATTCGCCATTTTAGGTTTAATGATTATTTTTATCATCATCCCGCTCATAATGGCTTTTGCTTATTTCTTTTATGCCTTGCATCCTGATATTGCCTTCAATACTCTCCCTCATTCTCCCTAAATCTGATGCGGGAGATGGGAATCTGGCAGGGAGAAACAAAGAAAGTTCGTGAGC
>WFMC01000083.1 GCA_009177205.1 Bacteroidales bacterium | reverse complement strand
TCTGATCACACCGTATTCCTATGAAATAACTTATCGATATGCCACTTCAACACATTCCGACCCTTTAAAAGAGGGTCAATTGCGTCTAATAGCCGTCAATTGCGATGAGGAACCTGTGGGCATCCTTGATTTTTATGATATATCACCCCTCCACCGACATGCGCTTTTAGGAATATATATTCTTCCAAATCATCGGCTTAGAGGGTATGGTAAAGCAATGGTGATAAAAGCTAAACATTACGCAAGGAATATTTTAAATCTGCGGCTTTTAGGAGTCAAAGTATTAGAATCTAATCAAATTTCGCAACATCTTTTTGAAAATACCGGTTTCATTAAAGCCGGCGTGCTTCCGGATTGGCATTTTAACAAAGGTGATTACTCCTCAGTAATTTTCTATTGGAGTAACCTCTAATTATTATTTATTAATTTTTATATATTAATTATGAATTGTGGTTTCTATTTCGTAATTTTATGAAAATTTATTTATTCTCTTTTTATAAAAATTTATATTATGAAGAAATTTTTCCTCCTGTCAGTTGCTTTGTTAATTGCCGGAATAGCACTTGCAAACACTACAACCTTTGACTTCCGTGGAAATACGGATAAATATGGACTTCCGATAAATACGGTAAAACCGGCTACAAAAATGGCTCCGGCTCCATACACGATCCCTCAGGACGGAGTGAACCTGATTCTTAACAGGACATCCTCAACAGGAGGTTTTGCTCTTACTTACCTGAGCGATTCTCAACAAGGACTGCAGGTGACCCCGGGAACTTCCGACCCTACAATAACTGTCGAAATACCTAATGGGTATACTACTCAAGTTACCCTCCTCTCCAATGGGTCCCGCACAATTAAAGTAGACGGAGAGACTCTCCCCAAAGGGGACGGATATCAGTATACCTGGAAAGGTAAAAGTAATTCTGTAACCTTTAACCTTGCTAACGTTCCTACCGGCGGAGTGGCGGCTTNCTATTATACAATAACTGTTNNATATACTANTGATGACCCTAATAAGAAAGATGCCGATATATCCTTCAACGAATTATCCGCCAAGGGAATCCTCGGACAAGATTTCACACCTCCGACAGTTAATAATCCGAATAATCTAAAATTGATTTGGTCTTCAAGCAATACTGATGTCGCTACTGTCAATGACGAAGGGAATATTACTATGAAAGGTGTAGGGGAGACCGATATCAAGGTTACCAGCCTCGCCACTGACGAATTTAACGAAGGTTATGCAACCTATACTCTCACTGTTATTCCGGTTGTTAATAACATTAAGGAACTAATCAAGGGAGCTCCTCAGACCGGAATGGAAGCTATCATAGATTTTGAGTCAACTGTGATGTTTGCCAATAATCTTTATATATTCGTTGTTGACAACGAAGGGAACGCAACCCAATATTTTGTTATTAACAATAAATGTAAAATAGGAGATATAATCCCCGGTGGTTGGACTGCTGTGAATAACGGAAACAGCACTACCGTTTCGTACGAAGGAAAACTCCCGGAAATCACAACAGGAATTACAAACATCCATTATCCTTCTCAATATACTCTCACTCCGGATGATAATAATCGCGTATTAATACTCTCGAATGTAGTGCTAAAACAAGACTCTCCGGCTTCCTCCACAACTCTTGAAGTAACTCTCCCTGACGGCATATCTGCAAAGATTATGAATCTGTTTAATAATGAGATTATGCCGGCGGGTACTTATGATATATTGTGCGCAGTAAAGAGTTATGTCAGTCTTAGTAAACAGAATTATTACATATATCCTATTGAATATCGTACTCCTGCTTCCTCCGAGACCGTCGATTTGAAGAAAGATATCATCGGTCTTACTAAACTCGTAAGCTCTTCAATCGCTACTAACCTTGAACTTCCATATTCTGTTACGGTAGATAATTCAACGGTTGAATTCATATCTCATTCAGAATCAACCCCTGAAAAATCAGGTCTTGAAATTTCCCAATCCGGCGTTTATGTCAACAAGGGATCAGCGGATATGCGCGTTGCCGCAAACGGAAAGAAAATTTTTAAGATTATTTTCAATGCAAACTCAGCGATGACTTTCATGGTGGATGGAAATATTCTCCCTACAGATGGAAGTTATTCTTACGTATGGTATTCCCCTCAAAATTACACTAAGGATTATATTGACGTTATTTGCACCACAACAGCAAGAAAATATCTTAAAAACATCACGATATATTATGAGGATGCTGCTGTTGTTCCGTCTCCGGGAATTTATCCTGACCTATATGAGGTTTCCGTTGACGGCGATGATATAGTTGTAACTCAGCAAATTGATTCAAACGGTCTTCATCATATCGACCTTTCCGGATCTTTTGAAGGAGATGTAATAAATTTCTCGATTGAAGTGCCGGATGGTTGGAATAACTTCGTCTGCGGATATGGAGGACTTGATTTACCGACAAATTCTTCTGTTAAAAAGGTCAAGGCTCCGGAATGGACTCCGGTAAGTACACTGATTGAAGACGGAATGGCACTGACCAACTCGATCCCTCTCCCTTCTGATGTACCTTTCAGTGTTACTTATTATCTTGTTAAGGGTGAGAATGCAGATACTGCCAATCCTATCTTCGTTACCGGCTATATAAAAAAATCCTCTACCGGTATATCGGAGATTGAAGAAGCCTCCGATGAAATCAGATATATAAATTGCGGCGGTATTGAAAGTAAATCTCCACTTCCCGGAATTTATGTGAAAATTTCAGGAAATAAAGCAGAAAAGGTAATTATACGCTGATTAAACAAAAATTATATCTTTGAGAGGGTGTGCTTTTTTGAGTACACCTTCTAAATTTTTTTGAAATATCTAATTTTTTTTCTAAAACCCCTTTTTTTTTCAATTATTTAATTATCTTTGCATAATAGTATTCGCAAAAATGCAATGTTACTTGTGCATTTTAATGTCAGATTAACAGAATAAACAATTTCTTAATTAATATATTTTAACATGAGAAAAATTTATCTATTCTTATTCACAATGCTTGTATCGTTCTCAACGATATGGGCAGCTGAATTCGGTTTTGACTTCACCGGGACCGAAGGTAAATATGGCATGCCATATATTACCGGTTTTTCTCCCAAGGAGTTTGTGGAACTTCCCTACGAAATTACAGAGGGTAATGTCCAATTAACACTCAATCCCATCTCTAAAGGAGGATATGCACTGTGTGGCAATTCCCAGAATCAGGGTCTTTTCATTACCGGTTATACCGACGGCTCAATCACAGTCAGTGTAGCAGGCGGAACGATCACTAAAATCGGTCTGAGATTTTCTTTAATGTCCCAATATCTCCATGGTGTTACTATCAACGGACAGGATATGGTTCTTGATAGTGAAGAGAATCTCGAAGTATGGGAAGGCACAGGTAATAATATCAAGATTAATTTCGAAGATGGTGCTTCCGTTCTTAAAAATCTTTTCGTAACATACGTTGAAGGTGGCGACCAACCGGGTGAACTCTATCCTGCCGGACTCTCCTTCAAAGAGGAGGTGTGCTCCTTAAAATTAGGTGAAGAATTTACCGCTCCTGCTTTTGTTAACCCCTATAACCTACCGGTTACCTGGACATCATCAAATCCTGATGTCGCTACTGTTGATAATGAAGGAAACGTTACTGTCGTAGCAGTTGGAGAAACAGTGATTACTGCGAAATCTGAAGAAACTGAGGAATATTTAGCCGGAGAGGCTTCATACACACTTCAGGTTCTTGACCCTTCGGCTTCATCTGAAGAAGTGATAGATTTAACAAAGCTTGATTCCACTTTTAACGATGTTCCCTCTCCCTACGTAGTAAAAGGACAGAATTTCACAGCTACCTTTACTTCTACATCCACATTCCAACCCAAAAAGGGTTCCGGTCTCGTGCTGAAACAAAATGGCGTCGGCACAATCACTTTGGCAGGTGAAGGTAAGGAAATTACCAAAGTGGTGATAGTTTCTCAAGACCAAATTGCTTTGACAGTTAACGGAAATGTACTTCCGGAAGGGGAAGATGAGAATTATAATTGTGTATATACCTGGATTCGTCCCTCAGACTATACAGAAGATGGAGTTGTAATAGACTTTTCAACCAAGGTATGGAATTATGAGTTAAATAGAACAGTAGTCTCCATTCTAATTGAATTCACAGGTGAGGTAACACCTCCCGGACCGGTGATGGTGGAAAAGAGCGCTACAATCAACTTCGATGACCCGACTGCAAGCACTCTGACTCAACTCGAGCTTCCCTATACATTCGAAGGCAAGGGAGTGTCTTATACCGCTCAGGACCACACTCCGACCAATGTTAAATATGAAGGTTTCTGGGTGAGCGAGCGCGGCATGCAGATGAAAGCCGGCACCGGTACGATGGTTGCGTCCGCCAATGGAAATAAAGTAACCAAAGTAGTGATTCAAACCGAGGGCGAAATTATTCTTAAAGTTGATGATGNTCAAATTCCNATGACTTCTGAAGANGATGNCCGCCCGGNTCANTNANACATGGGAACGTCCCGAAGATTACACTGCTGACAATGTTACAATCGCAGCCGATACAAAAATTAATCAAAATACCAACTCCGCCGTTTACTTCAGTAACGTTACCATCTCATACGAAACTGAAAGCGACGGTCGAATCGACCCCGAGCTCACATTTACAGACGCGAGCAAGACATTGTCTACTGCAGAAAAGACATTTGACCCCGCATCAATCCTTTATAATCCGGAAGGTGTTGAAGTTACTTACACTTCTTCTGATGAGAATGTCGCAACTGTAACAGCCGGAGTTATTAACCTTATTGGTGATGGTACCGTAACAATCATAGCTTCTTCTGAAGAAACAGATGTTTATAATGCAGCTGAGGTTTCTTTCATACTGACAGTTGTTGACGGTGCTCTCAACGTTACTCAATTCAGCATGATTGCTCCCAACACAGGAGATAAGGTTAAAGTTACTACTTCATGTCCTCTCTATGTAGCCGCTTCACTCGTAGGTTCTTATGAAGCTGAAGTAGTTGACGAAGAAGGTAATTCTTCAATTAAGACTCTCAAAGAGGCTTATATATTCGTAGAAGACAAATTCGGAACTCCGACAGTTGTTTATAATGGCAACTCTTCAGCAGATGCATACAAAACTGATGACACTATTGAAAATGCATGGACTGCCACTAATACCCAAGCAGCAGGCATCAGCCAATATTGGGCAGGTGCTCCCACAAAATCAAGCCGTGCAATGGGTTGGTTTGATGCTCCAGTATCAGTCTCATCTCTTAAAAATGCAGAGCTTGCCAAAGTCGTTAAACTCGAAAAAGTTGCTCTTGAAGCAGGCGCTCCCGCAGAGAAGGTTGAATTCCCCGGCACATTCAATGGAGAATTGGTTTCATTTGCAAACCTTGTTAATACTACAGCGCAAAAGCGTGGCGTATATGACATCACAGGCGCTCCCGGTTTGAATTCAGAAGGTGCTCCGGTGTTCTATCCGATTCAATACACACTTGTTGAAGAACTTCCCGAACCTCCGTTGGAATTCCCCGAAGAGTTGAATATCACATTCGATGACCCGAATGTCTCTGCTGATTACGATTACGATGAATATGGCGCTATGCTCATTATCGGCGGTAAATCCGACAAAGAATCAGTTATCATGACAATCGAAGTTCCCACTGGATGGGACGGCTTTATCGGTGCAGGTATGGACGATGCTCCTAATGTAGGTCCTCTGGAATCAAAAGTAAGAAAAGCTCCTGTCAGCGATGATGGTTTCATGCCAATCGATTACATCTTTGAAGAANNTGATTNCGCTNNAGGTAATAGATTCTCACTTCCGGTCGGCGCGAAAGCAAGCTATTATGTGATGCTTTATAAGGGCGACGATTGTTATATGGATTCCTTTATTGCATGCAGCGTGAATATCAGCAAGATGCCTACAGTAGGTGTTGAAGAGATTGAAGCAGTTGGCTCAGAAGCTAAATACTATGATCTCCAGGGTGTAGAAGTTAAGAACCCGAAAGCCGGTGTCTATGTTAAAGTTGTAGACGGCAAAGCAACAAAAGTTGTTATCCGCTAAAAATTGATAACCTTAAATACCTGAAGGGTAACACCGATAAGGTAATCTAAGATAAATCTCTATAAAATTAGCCTCGGCAAAAATTGCCGGGGCTAAATTTTTGTCATTAATCGAACAGGAAATAGAATATTATGAAAATTGATATCAGTAATATTTTTTAAAATTTTAATAATATATAATATGGAATTGNGAAGATTTGATNAAATTTGCAANATGTNNTNAAAGGGCGTATAAATATTGCAGATTCGCTTCAGAATACAGACCATAATTATCATCCGGAAATTCACTTTATAAACTTAATCATATTATTTATCTAATGAAAAAACTTTTACTTTCTCTCGCTGCGGCAGTCGGTTTGGTCTTTACTGCTAATGCTACGGATGTGAATATTACATTCTCATCTTTAGGCTATTCGAACGGGACTGCAGTAACCACTGTCAACACAGGTGATTCCAAGGTCACAATGTCTTGTGATAAGGGTAATGGAAGCAATGCTCCGGCATATTACACATCCGGCACAGCTCTTCGTGTATATGCAAATAATGAAGTCACTATTTCAGTTGCTTCCGGCTATGAAATCACCGGAATTACAATGACCAATGTCAACAATTATGCCTTCAAGGGTACAATCAATGGCGAAGCAGTTGCTCCAGCCGGTGTTAGTTCATGGTCAGGAAAAGCTCAAAGTTTGAAATTGGTCAATACAAGCACTTCTCAATGGCGCGTTCAAAAATTGACCATTACCTACGAATCTTCCGNANCTAAAGATGNTGAGGATNTGCAGATTGAATCAGTTGAAAAAGATGGCGNCGCAACCGTTACTCTTTCATGTGCTACAGAAGGTGCTACCATTAAATATGGCTTCACTGAAAACGCTATGACAAACACATATAGCGCTCCTTTCACAGTATCCGAAAAATGCACGGTTTATGCATACGCGGAGAAAGATGGCAAAATCGGTTCAACATCATCCCTCGCAATAGAACTCCCGGCTGTTTACACCAATTTAAAAGATTTGGTTGCTAATGCTGCCGAAGATGAAAATATCACAGTTAATGGTAATTTTGCGGTTCTATATCAGAACGGAAATTACCTTTTGATAACCGATGGACTTAACAATGCTCTGGTTTATAGGTATGGTGAAACGTTAGCACCGGGCACTAAAATCTCTTCCATCTCCGGCACGGTTACATTATATGGCCAACTTATGGAAATTGAAAATGCTACTTTGACTGAGGGTGGCAATGGCGCAACTTATAATGTCGTAAATGTTTCTGACCCATCAACACTCACCATAGAGAATAATCTCTTTGANGNGGTTGTTTTCAANNGGTCAGATATTTNAGGTGNTTCAGGTAAAAATGCAACTCTGACACTTAATGGCAAGACAATTGCCCTCTACAACACATTCGGTATAGAATTTGATAATGGTGAAAACTTTGATGTAACCGGATTTGTATGGAGGTATAATAATAATCTTCAAATTGCTCCCGTAAGCATTGTCGGTGGAACAATTATCCCCACAATTGATGACCCTGTGTTTAACCCCGCAAGTTCTGAACTGACTGCAGGTGACCTCATCACTATCACATGTGCAACAGAAGGAGTTAATATCTACTATACTACAGATGGCTCCGAGCCAACTGAATCTTCAACACTATATACTGCTCCTATTGAATTCACTGAAGCTGTTACAATTAAAGCTCGTGCTTTCTCAGCCGATGCAGCTGTGGAGATGATTCCTTCAGCTATTGTTTCTGCCGTTTATACAGTATTCGACCCCAATAAGCCGGTTGAAACAGAAGTCACTTTTGATTTCTCAAATTGCAATGGAATCACCTGGAGTGACGGTTCTGACGTTGTTGTTCCTTCTGCAGACGGAACTGATATAACATCTCCGTTACTGAAAGATAATGTAACTATTTCATTCGCCGGTACGGGTACAACTCCCCGTATATGGAATACAGGTCAATTGCGTCCTTACAAAGGAAATGAGATGACAATTGCCGCTCCTGACAAATATATCATCAAGAAAATTGAATTTACGTATAGCAAAGGAACTCTCGAGCTTGCAGAAAATCAAGCCGGTACATACACAGATAAGGTTTGGTCACCCAATAATGGAGAAGAAGCTCTATCCGTAATGTTTAATGTTACCGTGAATGCGCAAATAACTAAAATAAATGTATATTTGGATCAGAACACAGAAACAGCAGTTACAGAGATAGGTGTTGCAGAAGGTGAAGCTGAATATTACACTCTCTCAGGTGTTAAGGTTGCTAATCCGACAAACGGCATTTACGTTAAAGTTCTTAATGGCAAAGCAACAAAGGTTGTGATCCGCTAAACTTAAAACGTTAGACTTTATATATTAAAGACGTTACGCTAAATACAATGTTAGCCTCGGCACAAAATGCCGAGGCTAATTTTTAAATTTTATTTTAATTTCTGCTAATTCTTGACTACCTTTGCATATTAATTAGACTTTTAAATATTGGCTGCACTCTCCACTTATTTATTATAGAATGATTGTATTAAAATTCGGAGGTACTTCCGTCGGCACATCGGAAAGCCTTGCTAATGTAAAAAAGATTGTTGAAGACCTCAAAGAGGACGCTATCGTTATTGTTTCCGCTTTGGGTGGATTGACGGATTGCCTGATATCAACGGCTCAAAAATCTGCTGATGGAAATTATGATTTCTTTGAAGATTGGACAACAATAGCCGACAGACACTACAATATCATTAAAGATGTCATATCGGAAGGTAAAGCCTCTTCAACGACGCTGAAAATTATTCCTCTGTTGGATGAACTGAAAAGATTATACAAGGGTGTCAGTCTTATTTCTTATCTTCCTGAAAATACTCTGGCGCGTATTGTCAGTCTTGGAGAGAGAATGTCATCAATCATTGTTGCCGATATGATTGAGGGTGCAAGCCATGCCGACTCCCTGGAAATTATCAAAACTGAAAAATGGTTTGATAAAAATATAGCCTCCGTAGGTCTTACCAATCAATTGATTAAGGATAATCTCGGCGGAAAAACCTATCCCATCGTCATGGGCGGTTTCATCTCTACTGATAAAGATACGCATGAAATTACTAATCTCGGTCGCGGAGGCTCGGATTACACTGCCGCTTTGGTGGCGGCAGCCTTGGATGCCGATGTGTTGCAGATTTGGACAGATGTTGACGGCTTCCTCACCACGGATCCAAGAATTGTGAAAGATGCCCGGGTAATAAATGAGATGTCTTTTGTGGAAAGTATGGACCTTTGCACATTCGGTTCCAAAGTGGTCTATCCTCCTACAATCTATCCTGTCTTTCACAAGAACATACCTATCCGAATCCTCAATACCCATAATCCGGAGGCGGAAGGGACGCTCATTTGCGAAAAACCGAACAGAACCGGGGAGGAGGATAAGCCGATTGTAGGATTGTCGGCATTGAAAAATCTATCCCTAATCACTATTAAAGGTAAATATCTTCCATCCAATCCCGAGGCGACTTCAAGAATATTCAATTCGCTTTCTCGCAAAGGGTTGAAAGCCATTATGAAATCGGATTACAATGATTTGGAGATATATTCCTTTGTCATTTCTACACCGGAGGCGAAAACGGCAGTAAATCTTTTGAATGAAGAGTTTGCTCCGGAATTGGCTGTCAAAACAATAACTGAAATAAACTTATCGGATGGCATGGCTGTTATTGCTGCAGTAGGGGATAACATCAAGTTATCACCCGATTTGGCAAACAGGATAGAGAATATTCTTGAGAGTGAGGGAATTAATGTTTATGCTAAATCAAAAAAGGTGTCAGAAACAACTTTGGCATACCTCATTAAGGAGGATAATACATCCGAAGCATTGCAACTCCTGCATTCGCGCCTGTTTTGACAAAATCAAAAATAGAAATTGCTAAAATCAGAATTATGGAAATTAAAAACGCAAAATTTGAAATCAGCAATGCTGATGTCAGGAAATGTCCGGATACGGATGTTCCGGAATATGCTTTTATCGGCAGATCTAATGTCGGGAAATCATCGCTGATTAATATGCTCACAAGAAGCCGACTGGCAAAAACTTCTCAAACTCCCGGCAAAACACTACTTATCAATCATTTCAATATAAATAACGGAGAATGGTATTTAGTTGATCTTCCCGGATATGGCTACGCAGCGAGAGGTAAATCTCAGCGAGAGGAAATCAAGAAGATAATTGAAGATTATGTTCTTGAGCGCCGGCAGATGGCACTCCTTTTTGTTTTAATCGACATCCGCCACAAGCCTCAGCAGATTGATATGGAATTTTTGGAATGGCTTGGCGAGAATCAAGTCCCTTTTGCAATAGTCTTTACAAAAGCCGATAAGTTAGGACCGATGGCAGGTCAGAAGATGGTGGAAGATTATTGCAAGGTTCTTAAGGAGCAATGGGAGGAATTACCCGAAATATTTGTTACATCGAGCGAGAAGCCAAAAGGGAGAGAAGATATTTTGGATTATATAGAAACTATTAATAAAACCATAGAATAAAAACACTTTTATTTAACCTTAATATATCATGGAAAAAATTGCATTCGCCTGCGACCATGCGGGTTATCAATTGAAGAAAAAATTAATCGCTTATCTTTCACAAAAAGGATATGAGATTCTTGATTTCGGCACTAACTCCGAAGAATCATGCGATTATCCGGATTATGCTCATCCGGCTGCCGAGGCTGTGGAGAAAGGGGAGGCGGATTTCGGTATCGCTATGTGCGGTTCGGGTAATGGTATTCAGATGACTCTCAACAAACATCAGGGTATTCGCGCGGCTCTATGTTGGAAACCTGAATTGGCGACTCTTGCAAAGGAGCATAATAATGCCAATATTTTGGTTTTACCTGCGCGTTATGTGAGTTATGAAGAAGGGGTAAAGATTGTTGATGCTTATCTCAGCGCGAAGTTTGAGGGTGGACGTCATCAGCGTCGCATTGATAAGATACCTGTGAAATAATATTTTGACGAGGGTTCGGTAGAATGGAGAATTATATCATCAAATTGGATAATTGCCGGTTTTTTGCCTTTCACGGGGTCTTACCCGTGGAGAAAACTACGGGTAATGAATTCATAGTAAGTGTCAGGGTGGAATACTCTGTAAAGAGTCCTGAGGAAGATGATTTGACGAATACAATTTCCTATGCTGATATTTATGAAATAATCAAAGAAGAGATNGCGGNTCCCCGAAATTTACTTGAGACAGTAGCCAGGCAANTAGGGGAGAAAATCCACGAAAATNAATCAGGTATAAAGAGTATAAAGGTGGAGANTATCAAAGTCTCTCCCCCGATTCCGGGCTTCAGCGGCACCGCTTCCGTGGAATATCAAAAATTTTATTAAAAAATTTTTGCAAATTATTAAAAATAATTGTAACTTTNCATNCGCAAAAGCGGNGGAGAGCCCCGTNAAGNTACGNTTCGTTAGCTCAANNGNATANAGCATCTGACTACGGNTCAGAAGGTNGNANGTTTGCAT